>JAILJR010000244.1 GCA_024694565.1 Butyrivibrio sp.
GATTACACCCAAAAAATATAAAGGTGAGACTTCAACAATAACAACCAGGCTCCCGTTAGAGCTAATTGCTAAGATCGATGAAACAGTGAAAAGAACTGGCAGAAATAGGAATGATATTGTTCAGAGGTTTATTGAATATGCTGTGGATAATTTGGAAATTGCTGATGAAGAATGAAAAACAGCAAAAATAGAATGTGGAAGTGTTACCTTACAGTGCACCTATTTATGATAAATATGATATTTCAAACCAGGGGAGGATATAAAGAATGCTGAACTTTAAAGATTCCTTTTTCGCAAAGCTTTTTGATGCAATTGATAATAACTCCATTCTTATTGCTATAGACGAGAACAACAAATATCTTCCTATATGGTGTTCAAGGGAATATGCTGAGATGATGGAGGGAAGCATCGATGAAGTAATAGCTTATGAAATAAAAACGCAGTTTAATACGATTCATCCGGATGACAGGGATAAGGTTGCGTATATCTTTGAACATCATAATACAATTGACAGAAAGAATTCCTTCATGATCAGAAAGATCACATCGAAGGGAAATGTATTATGTCTCAACATATACTACGCCCCGGTAAATGAAGATGGTAGGCAGTATCTGTACCTGAACTGTACGGATGTGACAGATATTAAAGTCAGTCAGCAACAGACTATTGAAATGTATGAGGAACTGAATCGGGAATTGGAGGCGCTGTCCGGTCAAAGCCTCGCAGTATTAAGATGCAATCTGACTAAAGGTATAGTAGAGAGGGTAAGCGGTACGGATCTGTATGACGTGGACAGAAATGGAGCTTCCATTAAAGACATGATGAAAGCACGACTTGATAGCATGCCTTTTGTTTCCGACCGGGAAGCTTACAATAATCATTTTTCTTTTGAAATGAGACAGGAAAAGTTTCATCGTGGAGAAGATCCCGAGCCACTTGTAGTAATGTCGGAAAGGCAGTCAGGAAAACGTTGCTTTGTAAAGTTTTCAGTCTTATTACGAAAGAATCCCTTAACCGGGGATCTGATGGCCATAGGTATAGAAACAGAATACAATAACGAAAAAGTCTCAGAAGTACTGAATGAAAAGGTACTGGCAAACCAATATGATATGGTGTGCTATATTCTGGATGGTAAATATGGTGTTTCAATAGGAGATGCCTCAAAGATTAAAAGAGGCAGTATCTTCCCTAAGGAACGTGACGGCGACTATATGGAATACGTCAGGGGGCAGGTTCTGCCATGTATTCCCGAGAACGAAAGGGAAAGCGCTCAGGAAGCGCTTGATCTTAAAACTGTTGATGAACAATTAATGCAAAAAGACCAATACAGCGTCGATATCAGTTGCCTTATAGACGGAGAGCCGTATTTTAAGCGCTTTGTTTTTTATTCTATAGATCGGGAAAAGAAGTTTTATATCCTGATGAAGGAAGATATGACAGATGTCATAATGGAGCAGCAGGAAAAGAACCAGCTTCTGGCTGATGCCCTTGATGAAGCTGAACGTGCCAGCTATGCAAAGACTGCTTTTCTTTCAACGATGAGCCATGAAATAAGAACACCCATGAACGCCATAATTGGCTTGGACAGCATTGCATTGCAGGAGCCGGATATAAGTGATAATACCAGAGAATGCCTTGAAAAGATAGGTGAAAGTGCAGACCACCTGCTGAGACTGATCAATGACATTCTGGATATGAGCAGGATCGAAAGCGGAAGGATGATCATAAGAAGAGAAGAGTTTTCTTTTGCCGATATGATTGCTCAGATAAACATTATGATAGGCGGACAGTGCCGGGAAAAAAACATATCCTATGACTGCCGCATATTGAATAATGTTGATCATTATTACATTGGCGATAATATGAAGCTGAAGCAGATCATCCTCAATATTCTGGGAAATGCAGTCAAGTTTACACCGGAAGGTGGGGAAATAGTCTTTACTGTTGAAAAAAGTGCAGAGTACGAGAATCAGGTGGCTATCAGATTTGTCATGAAGGATACCGGCATTGGAATTGACAAGGACTTCATTCCGAAGATATTTGATGCTTTTGCCCAGGAGGATGTCAACAAAGCAAATAAATTCGGAAGCACCGGTCTTGGAATGGCTATCACAAAAAACATTGTAGAAATGATGAATGGCCATATCAACGTGGACAGCACGAAAGGCAAAGGAACCACTTTTACCGTAGATGTTACATTGGGGAAGAGTGATCATGATAATGATCATGATCTTCATGATGATATAAATACCAATGAGATCAACGTATTGGTCATTGATGATGATCCTGTTGACTGTGCTCATGCCAAAAGTGCGCTTGAAAATATCGGCATTACACCTGATATTTGCCTCAGTGGCAAAGAAGCATTTGAGAAGGTCGAGGTCAGGATGGCAAGACATGAGGCATATGATTTTATTCTTGTGGACTGGAAGATGCCGGATCAAGACGGCGTGGAGGTGACCAGACAAATAAGGAAACTTGTGGGACACGAATCCTTGGTCATTGTCCTTACAGCGTACAACTGGGATGATATTGAGTCTGAGGCAAGAGAGGTCGGAGTGGATCATTTCCTGACAAAACCTCTTTTCTCCGATCAGGTCATGAAGGCATATAAAAAAGCCAAAGACAGCAAGATACCACTCCAGAAAGAGAAGGCTCTCGCCAGATTGAAGGGGCGCAGGGTACTGCTTGCAGAGGATATGAAGATCAATGCGGAAATAATGAAACGGCTACTGAAAACAAAAGAAGTAGAAGTGGAACTGGCAGAGAATGGTCAGATCGCGGTTGATATGTTCAGAGAAAGTAAGGACCACTATTATGATGCTATTCTGATGGATATCAGGATGCCAGTACTTGATGGCCTGGGAGCCACAAAAGCAATCAGAGCTTTGTCGAGACCGGATGCGAAAGAGATCCCCATTATTGCCATGACTGCCAATGCTTTTGATGAGGATGTTCAACGTTCTCTTCAGGCAGGAATGAATGCGCATCTGTCAAAGCCGGTGGAGCAGGACAAGTTGTTCATGACTTTGAGTGAACTGATAAAGTGGCGAATAAAAGAGGGAGAGAGGCATGGTGAAGGATACAAAAATGCAGGAACTGGATCAGCAAAAAGTCACCATCAATGACCTACTGATGGACTGCATATCTTTTATGCGCAGAAATGAAGATCATGAGGTCATATTTAACAAATTGCTGGATCTGGTCGCAACGTTTTACGACGCGGAACGCTCTTATATTTTTGAATTTGACCTTGGCTCACAACGGATGAGCAATACCTATGAGTGGTGTGCCGAGGGCATTGAGGCGGAAACCTCATTGCTGCAAAACATGGATATTGCCATTGTGGACCGCTGGATCGCGCAGTTTGAGGCCCATGGCGAGTTCTACATTAATTCTATTGATGGCGAACTTGATCTCGATTCGGATGAATACAAGATCCTTGCCATGCAGGGTATCCAGTCGCTGATGGCAGCGCCGTTGCAGCTTGGCGGTGATATCGTCGGCTTTCTTGGTGTGGACAATCCTCACGCCAACACCAATACACTGCTGGTATTGCAGGCAGTGTCATCTTTTGTGGTCAACCAGCTGGGGAAGCAGCGCGAGGAGCGTCAGATGTTGATGATAGGCGCCCTGACGGACGATTATGATTTATTGATCCGCTCAGATATAGACTGCGATACTTTTGCGGTGCTGCGCACAAACGACAGCTATAAGGAGTATTGCCCAAAGCTGTATACCTATCGTTCTCTCTCTGCCTTTCTAGACCATATCAGCCATCTGAACGAAGAGGAATTTGAATCTTTTCACGCTCGCGTAAACATCGAGAGTATTATGCAGCGTATGATGCAAGGCCATGCGCTGTATCACAATTTCAGGCTCATGGATAAGGCAGGAATCAGCACGACCTTTCAGGTAAAAATTGTTCCTGTCGGCATATGGCCTGAGTCTCGTCGGATAATTCTGGGTATTCACAACATTGAGGAAACCGTTCGTGCAGAAGAAATCCAACGGCAGATGCTAAAGGAAGCATTGGATAAGGCGGAGAGCATACAGCATTCCCTCGCACAGCACTCCGCCGTGATTGAGGCATTGACCCGCGTCTATGATTCCGTCTGGATTATCAATGATTACAGAACCGAACACTTCCAGCTGTATCGAGTTGACAAAAACATGAGCCATCTCATGCCCGCACAGGCCGCGGCAAAGCTCACGAAGGCTTCTGATGCTTTTGCATTCTATTCCAATCTGGTGTTAGAAGAAGATCGTCAGAAATTTCTGGAAGCGGTAAGACTTGAAAATATTTACCGCAATACCGAGGACAAGCTGATCTATTCGGTGCCCTTTCGTCGGGTCTTTGACAGCGGGATCCGTTACTACAGGGTGGAGTTTGCCAGACTGATGTTTGAAGATGATTCGTCCAGCATCGTGCTGGGCTTTAAGGACGTGGACGAGGAAGTGAGGAAGGAGCAGCAGATCCAGCAGGCTCTGAGGGATGCAATCGCCGCAGCTAAAGCCTCCAGTTTGGCAAAGACAAGATTTCTCTCCAACATGAGCCACGAAATCCGTACACCCATGAACGCCATCATCGGTTTGGACAACATCGCTCTGAATGATCCGGATCTCACGCCGCAGATCAAAGAACATTTGGAAAAGATTGGGGACAGTGCCGAGCATCTGCTGGGAATCATCAATGACATCCTTGATATGAGCCGCATAGAATCCGGACGTATGGAGCTCAAGGATGAAGAGTTCAGTTTCCGGGAACTTTTGAATCAGATTGATGTCCTGATCAGGGGGCAGTGCACGAACAAGGATCTGCATTACGAGTGCAAAATCATCAGGGATATCGAGAATTACTACATCGGTGATGAATTGAAGCTCAAGCAGGTGCTGATCAACATTCTGGGTAACGCTGTAAAATTCACTCCGGCGCCTGGGACGGTTACGTTATCTGTTGAGCAATGCGCTCGCTTTGAGAACCACCGCAGTCTTCGCTTTGTCATCAGTGATACAGGCATTGGTATGAGCAAGGACTTCATTCCCAAGATATTTGATACGTTTTCCCAGGAAACAGAAGGGACAAGCAACAAGTTCGGCAGCACCGGCCTTGGGATGGCAATCACGAAAAGCATTGTAACCATGATGGGCGGAGACATCGCAGTGGAGAGCGAAAAAGGTGTAGGCTCAACTTTTACCGTTACCGTAACTCTTAAAGCTTCGAAGCGCAGCGACTACACGGAGCAAAGTAAACTCCTCCCTTCCGGACTGAGTGCGCTGGTTGTGGACGATGAACCGGTAGCTCGTGAACACGCGCAGCTGGTCGCAGAGTCTGTTGGAATTCGAACTGACATCGCTGATTGCGGTGCGGAGGCTCTTGCTATGATCCATTCACGCATGGCACAGGGAAAGCCTTATCGGCTTATACTGGTGGACCGGAAGATGCCGGATATGGATGGAATCGACTTCACGTGCAAGCTTCGCGGCATTGACGGTGGCGAAACCATGGTGATCCTGCTCGCTGGCTATGACTGGGAGGACGAGCGGGAGGCAGCAGATCAGGTCGGAGTGGACACCATCCTGTCGAAGCCACTCTTTTCCGACACCCTTATCCACAGCGTGAAGGAGGTTCTGTCTCGACGCGAATCCGATACGGAGAACACGCCTGACCCGACTGCTACACAGGACAGCCCGTCTTTCGCCGGATTGAATGGCAGCCTTGTGCTTGTGGTGGAAGACATGGATATCAACGCGAAGATTCTGATGAAGCTGTTGGAAATTAAGAATATTCGCACTGAGCACGCGGAGAATGGGCAGATTGCCGTGGATATGTTTTCTGAGCATCCAACGGGATACTACGACGCGATACTCATGGACATCCGTATGCCTGTAATGAATGGCCTGGATGCCACCCGCACCATCAGAGCGCTGGATCGTCCGGACGCAAAAAGTATTCCTATCGTCGCCATGACCGCCAATGCCTTTGATGAGGATGTGCAACACTCCCTGCAGGCGGGGATGAACGCGCATCTTTCCAAGCCAGTTGAACCAGCGCACCTTTATGAAACACTAAGCCGGATGATTTATAACAAGCATGAATAGAAGTTGGCAGGTCCCCATGAGTTTTTGCTGATTCTATAAAATCAGCTAAATCAAGATAGTACTATAAAATAAAACAAGAAAAACAAATGGAGGGAACATAAAAGCAGACAGGATTATTAAGAACGCAAAGATTTTCACATCCAATAAGGACAACCCGCAGGCCAGCGCCCTTGTGGTGAAGGACGGCAAATTCGTCTATGTGGGCGATGAGTCCGGTCTTTCGGAGTATGAGGGAGATATCATGATGCACCAGGCAAAGAGAGGAAAAGATGTGGCCTTCTCATTTTTAATGAGTTATGTCTGGGTAAAATATTGGACACCTCCAGAAATGAGTACAAGCGTATTATTGAAAAAATGAAGCAACAAGGAGCAGAAGGTGTGATTCTTGGATGTACCGAGATCGGCATGCTCATAAAGGATGAGGACAGCGCACTTCCGACATTTGATACGACAATTATTCATGCAACAGCAGCTGTAAATGAGGCGCTAAGATAAATTTGATAATAGGGAGATAAGTGCAATGGTAATAGGAATTATAGGCGAAAATTGCAGTGGGAAGTCCACACTTGCAACTGAAATTCAGAATAAAATAGGAGCTGAGGTTATTACAGGAAAGGATTATCTCAGAATGGCAAAAAGTGAGAGTGAAGCGACAGCACTGTTTAAAGAAAAGCTTTGCAATGCTGCCCACAGTGACAATATCGTTTATGTGATCTCAGATGCTGAGCACATTAAGCTGCTTCCGGATGAGGCAGTAAACGTGCTGGTCACAGCAGATCTTGATACCATAAAGGAACGTTTTAAGGAGAGGCTTCATGGCAATCTTCCTACGCCGGTTGAACAAATGCTTGAGAAGAAGCATGGAATGTTTGATGTGGAATCTGTGGATTTCAGATATGATGGAGTAAATGGAGATGCTTCTATTCTATGTGAGTCTCTTGAAGAGCGTATCACTGTATGAGGAAACTCAATAATCAATCATAATAAGATATAGATAAAATGTAAACGCCGGTTTTTCTTCGGGAAGACTGGCATTTTTATACTTATTTTAGAATATTATATAGCGGAATACTGTAGAATTAATAGTGCTTAGGTTATATTAACGTGAACTCGGTGCAAGAGGATATTCAATGAAAAGACTATTGTTATTTTTTATGATTTTGTTATTGATAATATGCATTCCCGGAAGGACTGTATCCGCCGGAGATAAAGAGCCAATTACGTCAAAAGACCAGCTGAACAAACCGGGTAAAAAGATTGGAGTTGGCGTGGGATCAGCAGCTATGGTCGTTGTGGAAAATGAGCTTCCCGAGGCAGAACTTGTGTATATAGAGATGAATGAGGGACTACAGGCGCTGGAACAGGGAAAGATAGATGCGTATGTCTATGCCCGTCGTCAGATGTCACTTGCAGTGGAGAACGGTAATAAAAACGTAGAGCTTTTGGATCAGAACATGGATGAAAAGAGTCATGTCGCTGTGGGAATTTCGCCCGTGACGAAGATTGATGGTCTTGAGAATAAGCTGAATACGTTTATTGACGATCTTCATGACGATGGAACGCTTGACGATATGTTTTCCAGGTGGGTACTGAAAAATGATTATGATATGCCTGAGATTTCAAAGCCACAGAATCCCAAAACAAAGCTGATAGTCGGTACTACCGGTATAGTTACACCTTACAGTTTCTATAAAGGGGACGAGCTGTACGGATATGATATTGAGCTTGCAAAACGCTTTGCTTTGTATCTGGATGCCAGCCTGGAATTCAAGGTTTATGATTACGGTTCTATCATTAATGCGGCTGCATCAGGAGATGTAGACTGCGTTATGGCTAATCTCAACGTTACACCTGAACGCGCTCAGGCGATGAACTTTTCACATGATCTTTTCACTGAAGAAATTGGAATTGCAGTTAAAAGTACCGGAGGTGGTCCTGAACTAAAAAGCTTTGAAGAGCTTAATGGCAAAAGAGTATCGATGATAACCGGTGCGCCCTTCGAGGACCTTGTAAGAAGTTTTGCTTCGGATGTGGCAGAGTTTTCGTATTACAACAACATGCCGGATATACTGCTGGCCCTTAAGCAGGGGAAAACCGATGCAATACTGCAGAATAATGCCCTTGCGGATCTGGCGGTAAATCGTGACAATGAGCTGGCACATTTTCCTGAAATATTAAAGGAAAGCACCTTTGGCATTGCGTTTGCAAAAGAGGCTGATGATACCTATGAGTGGCAGCAGGCTTATGATGCCATACCCAATGAGACTTTAGAAGAGTTATGGCAAAAGTGGACCGGATCGGATAATGAGAAAAAAGTTCCGATCGAGCAGGAATGGGCGGGAGATGCCGGCACCGTTAAGGTTGCGGCATGCGACAGCCTTGAGCCTATGAGTTACCTGGGACAGTCAGGTAAAGTTATAGGCTTTGATGCAGATATAGTTCTGCTTATGGCAAAAGAGATGGATGTCAAAGTTGAGTTTGTTCCGATGGAGTTTGCTGCGATTCTCTCATATGTGCAGTCCGGTAAGGCAAAGATGGGAATCGGATCCATCATAGTTACGGATGAGCGAAGAGAAGCAGTTGACTTTATAGAATATTACCCTGCGGCATTTGTGCTGGTTGTCAGGAGGGTAAAGGCCGGCAGTTCAGCCACATCTTTTTGGAACAGTGTAAAAACAAGCTTTGAGAAAACCTTTATCCGGGAAAACAGATGGAAACTCTTTGTAAGAGGAGTTATGACAACACTGCTCATTACAGTGCTGTCTATCATATTTGGAACAGCCCTGGGATTTCTTGTTTATATGCTATGCAGACATGATAACAGGATTGCAAACGGCATCACGGGGGCAGTTATGTGGCTTGTTCAGGGTATGCCCATGGTTGTTCTGCTGATGATACTTTATTACATAGTCTTCGGAAAAGTATCTGTCAGCGGCATCATTATTTCAATCATAGGCTTCACACTGACCTTTGCTTCTTCGGTCATAGGACTTCTGCGTCTTGGAGTGGGTGCCGTTGACAAAGGACAGTATGAAGCAGCATATTCTCTGGGTTATCCGGACCTAAAGATCTTTTTCAGGATAATCCTTCCACAGGCGCTGCCGCATGTGATGAATTCCTATAAGGGTGAAATCGTAGGACTTATAAAAGCTACTGCTATAGTCGGCTACATAGCTGTACAGGACCTGACCAAAGTAGGAGATATCGTCAGAAGCCGCACTTATGATGCCTTCTTCCCGCTTATAGCTATAGCAGTAATATACTTTGTGCTTGAGGGGCTCCTTAGCATGATAATCAGCAGGATAGATTTACGGCTTGATTACAGAAAAAGAAAGATCCCTAAAATACTTAACGGGGTAAGACTGAATGATAAGGATTGAGAATCTGAGAAAAGAATACCCGGATACAACACCACTGACAGATGTAAGTGTCACGATAAATGACGGTGATGTTATATCAATAATTGGACCTTCGGGAACAGGAAAGAGTACTCTGATCCGCTGCATAAATCTGCTTGAAAAGCCAACATCCGGTAGGATATTTTTGGATGATACGGAGATAACAGATCCCGGGTGCGATCTGCAGGAAGTTCACAAAAAAATGGGAATGGTGTTTCAGTCCTTTAACCTCTTTGGACATATGACCGTGGTGGAAAACATCATGGCTCCTGCAATGGATATTCTGGGAAAAGACGCACAGGAGGCATATGATGAGGCCATGAGACTTCTGCAGCGTGTAGGCCTTTACGACAAAGCTATGTCCTGGCCTGATGAACTATCCGGTGGACAAAAGCAGAGGGCGGCTATCGCAAGAACCCTTGCCATGGACCCGGATGTGATTCTCTTGGATGAGCCCACAAGTGCTCTTGATCCGACCATGGTGGGAGAAGTTCAGGCAGTTATAAGAGATCTTGCTTCCTCGGGGAAAACAATGATGATCGTGACCCATGAAATGTCTTTTGCCAGGGCTATAAGCAACAGGATATTTTTCCTGGATGAAGGCGGAATATATGATGACGGAACGCCCGAGGAGATTTTTGACAATCCGCAAAAAGAGAAGACAAGACGCTTTGTAAGAGGGCTGAAAGTAATAGAGATCGACATAGATAGTAAGACTTACGATTACCTCGGTACGCAGACACTCATAGAGGATTATTGTGTTAGGAATCAGGTGCCTTATTCACTGGCAAAACATATACACCTTGCATTCGAAGAGGCTGTGCATCAGTGCATTGTAAGCACAATGGATAAGCCCAGGGTACATCTTTCCATTGAATACTCACAGGAAAAAGAGAATGCTGCATTTGTTCTTGATTATGGTGGACAGCCGTTTGATGTATTTAAGGATGGTGACGAGATTTCGGTTTCAATTCTTAAAAAGATTGTGAGTGATGAGAAATATTCATGGGACGACAGTAAAGAATATGGAAACAATCTGGAGTTTGCCCTATATCAAAAGTAGCCCCGATTTGCAAGAGTAGGCATGTTGATTAATACATATTTACGATAAATTTATACATTATTTAGATTGCATAAATAGGTTTGGCCCGGTATAGAGAGAGTTTGAAATTTTATTTCAGTTTTTCTTTTTCCATGACGGGCGGGCACCTACTGTAAAAATCAAGCCAAATGCATAACTCAGAGGATAATGACATGTTCAATTATGTATGGCCGATTGCCTTGGTATTTATTTCAAATGTGGTTTACCAAATATGTGCAAAGTCAGTTCCAAAAGGACTTCCATTATACGCATTTACCTTCCAGTAGATACCGTCGTCTTGTTGTATTTATTACATGTTTCTTCGGCAAGAGAAAACGCCGAAGACATTAGTTTTTG
>JAILJR010000202.1 GCA_024694565.1 Butyrivibrio sp.
ACTATATCGTCAGATCAAGCCTTATCCTTCTGCTCCTTTGCTTTGTGGGTTTTGTGAGCGCGATAACTGCTCAGTATTTTGCTGCGAGATCAGCTGCCGGTTTTGCCGCCCGGGTCAAGAGAGCCCTTTTTGAAAACATTCAAAAGCTATCCTATTCAGATATGGACAGGATTGGAACTTCTGCAATGATCACCAGGATGACCAGCGATATCAACCAGGTGCAGCAGGGAGTCAATCTCACCATCAGGCTTCTTCTGCGGTCACCGTTTGTGGTATTTGGGGCAATGTTCATGGCATTTACCATAAGCGTCAGGATGGCAGCTATTTTCCTTGTGACCATAATCCTGCTCTTTATGGTGGTGGGCTTTGTCATGACCTGGAGTATTCCAAGATATGGTCAGATTCAGAAAAAACTGGATCATCTTGTGATGCTGACAAGAGAGAATCACACAGGAGTCAGGGTAATAAGAGCCTTTGGACTTGAGGATGAGGAAAAAGAAAGGTTTTTTGCTGATAATGACATTCTCATGAGATTTCAGCGCTTTGTCGGCAATGTCACAGCGCTGATGAATCCGCTTACCTATGGGATATTGAATCTTTCACTTGCATTTCTGATCTACAGGGGAGCTGTTCATGTAAATGCAGGCAATCTGACTCAGGGTCAGGTTGTGGCTCTTTATAACTATATGTCACAGATACTTGTAGAGCTGATAAAGTTTGCAAACCTGATCCTGTCAGTGACAAAAGCAATTGCTTCAGGAAACAGAGTTCAGGATATGCTCGAGCTTGAACCCTCCATGAAGGACGGGGATATTAAGGAATTTGAGAATGTAAAGGAAGTTGTTGTCTTTGACAATGTTTCCATGAGATATGAAGGCAACAGTGAAGACAGTCTTGATGGAATAAGCTTTACTGCAAACCGAGGCGAAAGAATTGGCGTGATAGGAGGAACCGGCAGCGGAAAGAGCAGCCTGATCAGCCTGATCCCAAGATTTTATGATGTCTTTTCGGGAACAGTTTATGTTGATGGAAAGGATGTCAGAAGCTACAGCATTGATGCCCTCCGGGAGAGGATTGGCATTGTCCCCCAGAAAGCGGTTCTGTTCCACGGAAGTATAAGGGACAACCTTAAGTGGGGCAACAAAAATGCAACTGATGAGGAGATTTACGAGGCGCTGAAGCTTGCCCAGGCAAAAGAGATAGTTGATGGAAAGGACAAGGGGCTGGACCATGAGGTTGCCCAGGGCGGAAAGAACTTTTCCGGTGGACAGAAGCAGAGACTGACCATAGCGAGGGCGCTGGTGAAAAAGCCGGAGATCCTTATTCTTGACGACAGCTCATCTGCACTTGACTATCTTACTGACAGAAATCTTCGCGATGCCATTTCTGCCATGAAGAATCCACCAACAACCTTCATTGTATCCCAGAGGACGTCCTCGGTAATGGGATGTGACAGGATAATTGTTCTTGATGACGGAAAGGCGGTTGGTATAGGAACTCACGAACAGCTCCTGGACAGCTGTGAGACCTACAGGGAGATATATGATTCCCAGTTTAAAAAGGAGGACGCTGTATGAAAAAGAATACTCTCAAGAAAGTCCTCCGCTACGCAGGAAAATATCATTTTCTGATATTCCTTTCAATGGCACTTGCGGTTGTGACGGCACTGCTTTCTCTGTATGTGCCTATACTTGCCGGAAATGCAATTGATTGTATAGTCGGGAAGGGAAATGTCAATTTTTCGAAAGTTTTACCCATTCTTGCAAGAATATTTATATGCGTAGTGTTCATTGCCTTTGCGCAGTGGAATATGAACAGAATAAACAACAGTATCACCTTTCAGGTTGTGGCTGATGTCCGAAAGGATGCCTTTGCACGACTTCAGATACTTCCCTTCGAATACATTGACAAAAAGCAGACCGGAGATATAGTCAGCAGGATAATTGCAGATGTGGACCTCTTTGCGGATGGCCTTCTTATGGGCTTTACCCAGCTTTTTACCGGCATCGTAACTATATTGGGGACGCTTTGTTTTATGTTTTATCTGAACTTCAGGATAGCCCTTGTGGTAGTCGTGCTGACGCCGCTATCACTTTTTGTTGCAAGGTTTGTGGCAAATAAGAGCTTTGTTCTGTTCAAGGAGCAGAGCCGGGCGCGGTCAGACCAGACCTCCTTTGTTGATGAGATGATAGGAAATCTTTCTGTAGTCAAAGCCTTTGCCCACGAGGACGAAAATCTTGAGGCTTTTGATGAGATCAACGAAAGGCTGCTAAGGACAAGTGTTAAGGCTACGTTTTTTTCATCCATTACAAATCCAAGCACAAGATTTATAAATAATATTGTCTACGCAGCGGTTGCACTGTTTGGATCTTTTGTCTGCATCGCAGGGGGAATGACCGTTGGAGGCCTGACGATTTTCCTCAGCTATGCCAATCAGTACACCAAGCCCTTCAATGAGATATCCGGCGTGATCACGGAGCTTCAGAATGCGCTTGCATGTGCGGAGAGGGTATTTGATCTCATTGAAGAAAAGAGTGAGATACCGGATTCAGATAAAGCACCGGCTGAATTTAAGGCAGAGGGCTGCGTAGATATCTCGGATGTATCTTTTTCCTATGATAAGGAGAAGACTCTTATTGAGGATTTGAGCCTTGATATCAGTAAGGGACAGAGAGTAGCCATTGTCGGTCCAACCGGAAGCGGAAAGACGACGATGATAAATCTTCTTATGAGGTTTTATGATGTGGACAGGGGGAGTATCAGGGTTGACGGTGAGGATATCAGGTTCTTAAGGCGCAGAGACCTTCGGGATAACTTCGGAATGGTCCTTCAGGATACTTGGCTTCGCAGCGGTACTGTAAGAGATAACATTACTTTGGGGAGAAAGGGTTTTACCGATGAGCAGATAACACAGGCTGCGAAGTCCTCACATGCGCACAGCTTTATCAAAAGACTTCCGGAGGGGTACAACACCGTAATCTCTGAGAATGGTGGAAATCTGTCACAGGGACAGAAGCAGCTACTATGCATAACAAGGGTAATGCTCCATATTCCGCCAATGCTTATTCTGGATGAGGCTACTTCCTCAATAGACACCAGAACGGAGATAAGGATACAGAAGGCATTTGCAAAAATGATGAACAACAGGACAAGCTTCATTGTAGCACACAGGCTCTCGACCATAAGGGAAGCTGACGTTATCCTTGTCATGAAGGACGGACATATCATTGAGCAGGGCAGACACTCAGAACTACTTGAAAAAGGCGGATTCTACGCAGAGCTGTATAACAGTCAGTACGCTTAAGGCTTTACCATCCGGCTGTAAAAGGTGAAGGATGGTACGGCAACTGAATCGTCCATGTAAATCAAAAGTGTTTCAAATTGAAAAAAGTGTGGATTATATGCACCTATATGCTGTAATATAAATAGAAATATATAGGGAAATGATTCGGGGCTTAAGAAGAGAAATCCCGGGGAGTGAGAGGGAAAATGATTAATATTGAAACTGATCAGAGACCTGTTCTTGTTATGGGACATAAGAATCCTGATACGGATTCGATCTGCGCGGCTATATGCTATGCGAACCTTAAGAACAAGGTCTTTGGAGGAAACTATATAGCCAGCAGGGCGGGCCATTTAAATGAGGAGACGCAGTTTGTGCTGTCACATTTTAATGTTCCGGTACCTGTATATATCAAGGATGTGAGGACACAGGTAAGAGACATGGAGATAAGGCGCCTGGATGGAACCTCCAGCAACATGTCCTTAAAAAATGCCTGGGCAAAGATGAGAGATGCGGGAGTAGTCACACTCTGTGCCACAGAAGGAGATAATCTGGCAGGCATCGTCACGACAAATGATATAGTTGAGACATATATGGACGTTATCGATCCTCATATTCTGTCCAAGGCTCATACATCCTACAGGAATATTGTTGAAACCCTTGATGGAGAGCTTATTACAGGAGATATAGAACAGGAGCTTGAAAGCGGCAAGGTGGTGATAGCGGCTGCAAGTCCCGAGATGATGGAGAATGTAATAGAAAAGGGCGATGTTGTTATCCTGGGAAACAGATATGAAACTCAGCTGTGCGCTATTGAGATGGATGCAGCCTGTATCATAGTATGCGAGGGTGCTGAGGTTGCAAGAACAATAAAGGCACAGGCAATTGAGCATGGCACAAAGATCATAACAACTCCGCACGACACCTTTGTTGTAGCAAGGCTTATCAACCAGAGTATGCCCATCGAATACATAATGAAGAAGGACAACCTTGTGACCTTCCACATGGATGATTTTATCGAGGATATCCAGGAGGTAATGGCATCCATGAGGCACAGATATTTTCCTGTGCTGGATAAAAATGATCACTATATCGGAATGATCAGCCGAAGGAATTTCCTGGGTGCCCAGAAGAAGCAGCTGATACTGGTGGATCACAATGAGAAAAACCAGGCTGTTCACGGCGCTGATTCCGCAGAGATACTGGAGATAATAGATCATCACAGACTTCGCACGATTGAGACTGCAGGACCTGTATTTTTCAGAAATCAGCCTCTTGGCTCGACCTGTACGATAATATATCTTATGTACAAGGAGTATGGGGTTGAACTTGATAAGATAACAGCGGGGCTTTTGCTGGCAGCTATCCTTTCTGACACGCTGATGTTCAGATCACCTACCTGCACTGCTGTGGACAAAAATGCAGGGGAGGAGCTCGCCGGTATTGCCGGAATAGACTATGAGGAATTTGCAAAAGAGATGTTCCATGCCGGTTCAAATCTCGGAAGCAAGACAGCATCAGAAATTCTACATCAGGATTTCAAGAAGTTTACCGTTGATGAGAAGTCCATAGGAATAGGGCAGATCAATTCCATGAGCAAAGAGGAGCTTGAGGAGATAAAGGAAAAGATCATGCCCGAGCTTAAAGAAGCGGCAGAAAAGGACGACCTTGATATGCTGTTCTTTATGCTGACAAATATCATAGACGAATCATCACAGATTGTATTTGCCGGAGCGAAGGCACTTCACACGCTAAACAGCGCCTTCGGTATGAATGCAGAGGGTGATGTAGTGAATCTTCCGGGAGTAGTATCAAGAAAGAAACAATTGCTTCCGTCAATTGTTGAAGCGATACAGCAGTAAATTCAATAGTTACAAAAATTTCAGATTTGGGGGATATTAAGCTATGGAGGAGCTGAGAAAACAGCTGCTGCATGAGGTTGTCAGAGTATACGGACCTCTGCAGGGGCAGAACATTGGTGCAATCATTATTCCGGCATTCATCGGGGATTTTAAAAATGTGCTGGAAAAGGCAGATACTTCTGATGAGATTTATGAGGAGTACATGACAGAGGACAAAAAGATACATGTAGTTCTGGAAGGCAGGAGAAAGCTGGGAAGCAAGGGCGTGAAGCTTGAAATAACCGGGTGTATTGTTAATGACGAAAGGATCCCGCTTTATAAAGAACACTGTTACGTCTGATGAGGTGCAAAGATGGATTTGAGGTGGAAGATAAGAGAATGTGAGCATCTGGCTCAGGATGAGTGGATTGATTTCAGGAAGTGTGTATATGAACTTCCCGATGGTTCTCAACTTGAGCCGGTCTATAATTATTCGAAGCACAGCTACTCCATAATTGTTCCGGTTACAAAAGACGGAAGGTATGTCTGCGTAAGGCAGTACAGACACGGAATAGACAGTGTTACCTGTGAGTTTCCTGCCGGCGCCATAGAATATCAGCCCAAGGGAGGTACAAGCCCGATCACATACGAAAACATAATAGCAACTAAAGAGGAGGCTTTTGCAGCAGCAAAGCGCGAGCTGGAAGAGGAGACCGGCTTTGTATCTGGCGAATGGAAGCACCTCTACACAGCTCCCGGAAATCCCACATTATCCAACAGCCTGATGTACATTTACCTTGCAAAGAACTGTACAAGAGTATCCGGTCAGCAGCTCGATAATTCCGAGTTCCTGAATGTAGTTCTTCTCACAGAGGATGAGCTGAAAACAAGAATGTCCGGAGGCGATTTCCTTCAACCACACCATCTGCTGGCCTGGTACTTATCAAAGGATGCCGGATTGTAACTTATCATATACAATGAGTTGGCCAACAAAATCTCACCAGTCCGTCTCCGGCTGTGCATATTGTACAATCACTTCGGGCACGCTTTCGCTCCTTTCGCTTCGTAGCGGTACTAAGCTCGAAAATACCTCGCTAAGTACCGACGAGCTCATAGGGCCTCTCAGTCGCTTGTGCAATATGCACAGCCGAAGCCGGCCTGGCGAGCTTTTGTCGGCCGACATCATACAATTTCAAACATATTCCTTGAATAAGCATAATCTCTGTGTTAATATAGTATAGTTGCAGGAAGCAACATGCCGGCATGTCGGAATGGCAGACGATGCAGACTCAAAATCTGTTGTGGGTAACCACGTGTGGGTTCAAGTCCCACTGCCGGCATTATCTTCAGTAATCGAGCGATGAGTATTATTTGTCTGCCCGGTTACTTTTTTATTTGACTAAGGGCTACAGTTAAATTGTAACCCTGTACTGAACCGGTTTTAATCTTGAAGTGTAAGGGCGATTTAACTGTATCGATAAAAAAGCTCATCCCCGCGAAATGGGGATGAGCTTTCTGTCATTATTGCGGTGTTTGTACGGATAAAGGGGGCTTCTTCAGCTGCCTCTTGTTATCATACATCTCCTCGTCAGCACGCTTAAACACCGGAGCGACGCTGCCATCATCATTGTACTTGGACATGCCTGCTGCAATGACAACATCATTTTTTAGCATGTTCTTTATGTTGTGCTTGTTAAACTTGGACATGATGACATCAACATTGAGATAATCGTAGCCCCGGACTATGACTACAAATTCATCGCCTCCAATCCTGAAAACCGGACTGTGCTTAAAGAAGCGGCATATCGTATCACAGCCATGCTTTATGAACTCATCACCTGCCTGGTGGCCAAGCGTATCATTTATCTGTTTAAGGCCGTTGATGTCGAATACGGCAATGGCAAAAGCAGTAAGAGAGCCATGCATTATGAGTTCGTTCATCTTGCGCTCAAAGTTTGCGTAGGCATGCTTGTTTTTTACACCCGTGAGCTCGTCAAGATTGGCCTTACTCTGGGCGATATAAAGGCTCTTTTCGAATTCCTGTTCACGCTTTACCTTTTCATCAATATCAAAGACTCCGAATATGAGCTTGTCCTCGCCGTTTTCACAGACAATATTTGCCCGCATGACCACATAGCGCGGTTCATTTTTTATGATTAATCTGTGGTAATTTTCGAACAGCCCCTTGTTTTCAATCTGATGTATTACATTTTCTTTGTTAAATGAAAGAAGAAATCCATCAAGGTCATCAGGATGAATTCCAAGATGGGCTTTACGCAATATCTCGTCAAAAAAGTCGTTGCCTTCATAGGGTATACCCATATCAGTTTTGATATTATTGGGACAAAATTTTTTGTAATGGTTGTTTGAAGGATTAACGGTATAAAGGTAAATGTAGTCGTCAGACAAAGCGCCGATCCGTGAATAAATGATTCTTTCTTCCTCAGCTTTCTTCAGGGCTTCTCTCGCCTTGACTTCTTCGTCAACGTTGTTAATACCGATGATTATGAAGTTGTCGCTGCCGCTTACCTTGACTACCTTGATATTTATAAAAATCGTTTTTCCGTCTATGCTTAGACGGGCAAAAGATGAGTATTTTCCGTTTGACGCAAGATTCTTTTCAATATTGTCTCTTGTAAAACTACTGCGAAGATGTTCAATGTCTTCGGGAAGGACAAAGGAAAAGTAGTCATTCTCATCAAAATTGAAGAAGTTATCCCCCTGCATATCAATTTTGATGTCACGATTTGCGCCGTCAGAAGAGTACTGTGTATATTTTCCCGTATCCAGATCAACAAAGAAAAGTGTGACGTAGTCCTGGGTAAGTGCTCTGGCGATATAATTGTAGGTCAGGTTTTCGCTATTTGTCTTGTCGGATAAGGATAGTATAACAACCTGGACGGCACGGCTGTTTGTGACGGGATTGATGGCAATTCTCTGTATCATAATCTGGATATTTCTGCCATCGTGCATCCTGTCATCTATTATTTTTCTTTTGCCGTCCGAAGCGCACTGTATTACAGCATTAAAGGAATAGTGGCCGGTACCGGGAACTGCACTGTTTAACCACAAATTGTCTATCTTTGTTGGATCCGGGAAGGAGGCCTTAATAAAAGCTCTGTAGCTTTTATTTCCGCGAATGAAGGTTACCTTGTCATTGCTTATTGAGAATATTGCCATTGGCATGGTGTCAAAGTAGTGATTAAGCGACTGATCTACATCCTTGGTCACGGAAAATTCATACAGATTAACTTTTCCAAGCTGGTCGTAGTATTCTGCTTCTGCCGGGTTCTCAAAGCCAATCTGAATGCCAAGCTTGTTTCTCCGAATGATGGTGGAAAGAGAAACCGGCTTTAGGTAGTAGTTGCCCTGAAGCTTGGTACAGCCTACTTCCATTAGAAAGTCAGCTTGATTCTTAGTCTCTACCCCTGACGCAACGGTATCCATTCCCAGAGCAACGGATGTTCTGATGAGTTCTGTCAGGATAATCTGCCCGGCATGTCCGAGTTCAATCTGATCAATGATTATCTTGTCTATCTTCAGAAGATCAAAACGCATCTTTAAAAGAATCAGAAAAGAGGCATAACCGCTGCCGTAATTGTCCATCCATACCTTGATGCCCTCAGACTGGAAGCGTTCCGCCTGTTTTTTAAAGAAATCAATATCTGTTGAGATAGTATTTTCAGAGAGCTCTACTGCCAGTTTTTCTCTGGGAATGCCGGATTCATCAATTCTTTTGATAACCTCGGAAACCATATCGCAGGAATAGAAGTCCGACCGTGACAGGTTTATTGACTCAGGCACAATAAAAAGACCATTCTTTTCCTGGTCTTTCATTTTTTCAAGAATCCGCTCAAACATATACAGATCAACTCTGTAGGTCAGACCGGCTCTGTCGAGAATAGGAATGAATTCGCTTGCCTTGAATATATCACCGTAAGGATCCTCCCATCTTGCGAAGGCTTCCTCGTCGGAGACAAAGCCGCTTGCAGCACGAATAAGGGGCTGATGATAAGCCC
This sequence comes from Butyrivibrio sp., assembly GCA_024694565.1. Classification (GTDB taxonomy): domain Bacteria; phylum Bacillota; class Clostridia; order Lachnospirales; family Lachnospiraceae; genus Butyrivibrio. The sequence continues at coordinate 9,144 of JAILJR010000202.1, forward strand.
TGATCCACTTCTCGTCTATTGCTTTTTCAAGAGTATTGATAAAGTATTGTTCCAGCATATAAATATTCTATCATAAATAGCCTTATAGAAAGTCTTAAATACAATTGTTTATCGAATATTTATGATTAAAATGTGGTAAACTTTTATATATCAATGAGCTTTTGTCGGACAACTCATATTGATTAACGGAGGCGTTATTTATGAAACTTGTTTCTGTTAATAAGCTAAAACCAGGTCAGGTAGTAGCTGAAAATATATACACCACAGATGACAGACTTATCGTCCCAAGAGGAACTGTTCTGAAGGAAAGTGATATAGAGAGAATAAAGGCATTTTCTCTATACAATATCTTTGTTGATGAGGCAAAGAGAAATGAGCAAAAGACAAAGAGTCCGGCGGAGAAGCTTTCATATTCTGAGAGAATAAAGAATACAGAAGAGTTCGTACGTTTCAGGCAGCATATTGAGGAAAATGCAGAAAAACTTGAGGAATCCTTCAGGCTTATAGCCAACGGATCGATTCCGCTTGATGTGGACAAGCTTACTGAGCCTGTATACCATCTGTTTGTAGAGGCAGGAGGTACAGCAGGTATTTTTGACATGCTCCATAATCTTCGGGACAATTCTGACGCAGTATATATGCACAGTCTGAACGTATCGCTCATCAGTAATACTCTGGCTACGTGGATGAGGCTTCCCTCTGAAATGATTTATATCGCTACTGCAGCCGGGCTTCTTCATGACATAGGCAAGGTATTTATACCAAATGAGATCCTTAATAAAACAAGTCCTCTTACAGAATCCGAAAACAGGATCCTGCGTGGCCATGTGGTCAAAGGCTATGAGCTTGTCAGGGATAAGGATATTGACGACCATATCAAAAAAACGATCCTCATGCACCATGAGCTTAGGGATGGAAGCGGATATCCTCTTCATCTAAGGGCTGGTCAGATAGACGAGATCTCTGCCATAGTGACTGTGGCAAATGTGTACGACTTTCTTACGACGAGCAAGAGCTACAGAGGTCCTATCTGCCCTTTTGCAGTGATAGGCTGGTTTGAAGAGGATGGACTGCAGAAATATGATACAAATGTGATAATGACTTTTCTTTCAAATATCGTGAATACCTTCATTGCCAACAGAGTAGTTCTTTCTGACGGCAAGCGTGGAGATATTATCTTTGTCAATCCGGACCATCTATCCAAACCGGTAGTTAAGTGCGGCAATACATTTATCGACCTGTACAAGAGTAACGGACTTTACATTAAAGAGGTTGTTTGAGACTTTGAACGTGCCGGGTGGTATTTTTGCACAAAAAACGGAAACGAAAATTGTAAAATGCGTTTCTTGTCTGAAGCCAAATATTCTGCTAGTATGTAATTGCGGAAACCGAGAAAAGAAACAGGGTTTCCACACTGGATAAAAACAATTGCAAAAAGCGGAAATGGAAGAGATTATGAAAGACAGATCAAAGGAAATTTTTGGAAATAAGATTAGCAGAAGAGCTTACAGAAATGCAGAGAAGTCCAAGGAGAAGTTCATCAAAAAATTCGGTGATGACTCGAATGAAAACTATGGTGTAAGGGTTACGGACAACGAGGTGATAGGACCTCTTCTGGGAGTTAAAAATATTGATGTTTCAACCAGTTACGATCCGTTTGTGTATGAGATGGACACGGACAAGGGGATCATTGTTGGAAACATAAGGATGGGATTTGGTCACTACCGGATTTCAATGGCAATGGCTTCCTACGCTCATCATCTTGGATATATACCTTACTGGATGGATCTCAATTCCTTTAAGGAGACAACCTGCACGAAGGTCATCGGCGCGCAGAACGATCTTTATTCACTTGGCTCCAGGCTTTCAAAGAATCCGGTTTTTAACAAGCTTGTATGGGAGCCCACCAATTATGAGGGCTTCAGGGCGCTGACCTACAATTCTTCCGATCAGAAGAATGCGGAGCTGATGGCACCTGTATACAGGAATGTACCAAAGGATATACCGGTAATTGCCACTCATGTATGGCCGGCACAGGCTGCAATACATGCCGGGATGAAATATGTAGTAAATGCAATTCCCGACAACTGGCCAATGGCGCTTCATCTCTCAGAGGGCTCAGTGCATACCATTCAGTGCAGGAATGCGTATATGGGTTACAGAATCCTGAACGGAATGAACAAGAGCAAGGTCTGCAGGCATATGCCAAAGGGCTCACTTGTTTATACAGGTCATTACATTGACTATGAGCTGGTATCAAACATTGAGGCTGACTGCAGGGCGCGTATGGACAGGAGAAAGAACAGAAAGCCAATGAGATTTCTTTTGACCATAGGCGGAGCCGGAGCACAGAAGGAAATATTCGCTGAGATAATTAAACATCTGATACCTTATATCAAGCAGGGAAAGGCTGCACTTTACGTAAATGTAGGTGACTACAGAAATGTCTGGGATGAGCTTTTAAAGCAGATAAAGGAAATGAAGAGTCTGTCCGTTGAGCATATGGATGACTGGGAGGACACACTTGCATTTGCAGATAAGGCTCTTGATGAAAAGTCGGAGATAACAGGAATTCACGGTTTCTTCCACTCAGATATATTTAAGGCTGTTTACACAACAAATCTTCTGATGAGGAGCTGCGATGTTCTTGTGACAAAGCCCAGTGAGCTGGCTTTTTATCCCGTTCCCAAGCTGTTTATCAGGAGGGTTGGCAAGCATGAGATGTGGGGTGCCATTCACTCAGCAGAGATAGGAGACGGAACACTCGAGTGCAGGGATATTCCACATACGATTCAGATGCTGAACCAGTTTCTCAAGACTGATCTTCTTGACGAGATGTGTGAGAATATCATGGAGAACAAGAAGAGCGGAATATATGATGGTGCCAGGAAGGTTGTTGAGCTGGCGGTCGGATTGAAGGAGCGTGCAAATAAATGAAGCAGTTAAAGCCTATTACAAATAAATTACTGTGGATCTTCGCACTCGGACAGTTTGGGTGGAGCCTTCTGTCAGGTGTTGTTGCCAACTGGATGGTTTACTATTACACAGGGGCCCCCTCGGAGCAGAACCCCAACACTGGAATCTTTGCATCCGGCATTACCCAGCATCCAATATGTTTTAAGCTGACTCTGTTTGGTATGGTTCTTGCCTTTGGAAGAATCTTCGATGCCATAACAGACCCGCTTATAGCAGGCTGGTCAGACGGCTGCAATTATAAGGGCGGCAGAAGAATACCCTTTATGCGTGCAATGGCAGTTCCCTTTTCACTGGTGATGGTAGGACTGTTTACTTTGCCTCAGACATCAAACATCGTAGTTAACGATGTGCTGCTTTTTGTGCTCCTCATGGTATTCTACCTCTTTATGACGATGTTCTGTACGCCTTACAATGCCCTTATCGCAGAGCTGGGTGACACGCAGCAGCACAGGATCAATGTTTCAACCTATATCTCGTTCACGTTTATTGTCGGACAGAGCATTTCCTTCCTTCTTCCAAATGTTGCCGGAGCACTTGAGCCATCGTTTGGACAGGCGGGGGGCATCAGAATGGCGGTAGCTTTCATGGCAGCTCTGGCATGCATAGCTATGCTGATACCTGCATTTTATATAAAAGAGAGGGACTACATAGACTCTAAGCCCAGTCATACACAGCCCTTCAAGTCACTGATCAGGACTTTTTCAAACGGACAGTTCAGACGATTCGTATACAGCGACGTTATTTATTTCTTCGCACTTACTCTTTTCCAGACGGGGCTTGCCTTCTATGAGACACAGCTCATGGAGATTGAGGACACCTGGACCTTTGTGCTGACTGCAACCATGACAGCCATAAGTGTATGTCTGTATCCGATAGTCAATATCCTCGCCAAGAAGATCGGCAAAAAAACGCTTATTATCACAGGCTTTTTTGGTTACTGCGTTGTGTTCCTTATCACAACACTGTGCGGAACCGGTCTTGTCTGGGGCTTCATTGTAGCGGCGACGGCAGCCGTCCCAATGGCAATTCTGGGAATACTTCCCCAGGCCTGCGTGGCCGACGTTGCAGAGCTCACAAGGCTTCAGACGGGTGAGGACAGAAGCGGAATGTTTTTTGCGGCAAGAACCTTTGCCTTCAAAATGGGACAGGCACTTGCACTGGTCATCTTCACATCGGTTACGGTTTCACAGACAAAGGAGAGCTATCGCCTGACAGCGCTTATAGCACTCATAACCTGCTTCATCGGAGCCTGCATATTCTTTACATTCAATGAGAAAAAGATTCTCTCCGGTATAAAAGAGCTTAAGGGAAAAGAAGAAATCTGATATAATGTATGAAATAGTTTTTGCTGAGCTTTCCCGGCCGGCACTAAACGGCCGGGGTGTGTGCAGCGTGGGGGGAGAAAAACTATGACATCGACTGACAGGAAAAACAGATCTGATAAAAGGCGTTCCATATCTTCTCAGGCAGTTTATTCAACCATTACTAATTGCGTAGTTTTCGGATTAGTTGCGCTGGTTGTTGGACTGTCTTTTTATTCTGTATCGTTTACAAATTATTACTTAAAAAGGGCTGATAGTCTTGCGCACCAGGTCGCAATGTCTGCTACGCATGCAACTGATGTTGTGACTTTGAGTGATGAGGTCATGAGCAGGTACTATAGCCTTAGCGAGGATCAGAAAATGCTTACGGGCACCGGGGAGTATCGGGAATTGTTTTCTGATATTGATACAGGAAGGGGCAGTAGCTATAGTACACTTTTTCATCTTCTGGCCGGATCGCTTGAGTATAATGACGTATATGATGTCTATGTTGCCATGTATGACCGCGAAAACAGCAGGATAGTCTATATTGTTGATTCTGATGACAATGATGCGGACAGACTCTATCCCGGAGACTGGGAGCCTGTCAACCGTAAAGGAATGAACATGTTTATGGATTATGACGGAGAGGGAGGACTGTACGATGTCGATTTCACTGAGAAATACGGTGTTCTTTGTACCGTGGGCGTACCTCTTTACAATGACAACAATGAGATCAGATCTTTCATGCTCGTAGATCTTTCGGTAAAGGATGTGGCTTTGGATCTGCTTAGATTTGCAGTGCGCATCATAATTGCAATGGCGGTTGCAACGCTGCTTTTGGCATATTATCAGACAAAGCGTATTGAGAAGAATCTGGTGCGGCCCGTAAACACCATTGTAAAGGCCTCGAAGACCTATGTTGAGGAGCGGCATAAGGGCAATACCAACAATGAGCATTTCAAAAATCTTGGTATTCATACCGGCGATGAGATTGAGGATCTTGCAGACACGATGGCGCAGATGGAAAAAGACCTGGCAGAATATGAGGAAAATCTCACCAGGATAACTGCGGAAAAGGAGCGCATACAGACGGAACTGTCGCTTGCAACAGAGATACAGACAGCCCTTCTTCCTCACGTGTATCCGGCATTTCCGAATCGCTCAGAGTTCGATATATATGCCATTTCGGAGCCGGCAAGGGAGGTCGGCGGTGACTTCTATGATTATTTCCTCATCGATGATGACCACCTGTGCCTTGTAATGGCAGATGTTTCCGGAAAGGGTATACCTGCCGCTCTGTTCATGATGATTGCCAAGACAATCCTGCAGAGCTGCGCTATGCTTGGCAAAGAGCCTGCAGAGATCCTTGAAAGGACAAATGAAGCCCTTTCCACTGACAATCAGACAGGAATGTTTGTGACAGTATGGCTTGGCATTCTCGAAATAGCTACCGGAAAACTCACCTGTGCCAACGCCGGTCACGAGTATCCGGTACTTAAACGTGCAGACGGGTCATACGAGATCTTCAAGGACAAGCATGGCTTCGTCATCGGTGGCATGGAGAACTCAAGATACAAGGAGTACACCATAAACATGGGGCACGGTGACAGGATATATCTCTACACCGACGGTGTCCCCGAAGCCACAGATGCCTCCAATAACATGTATGGCACCGCACGCATGGTACAGGCCCTGAACCGCGACCCCAACGTAGGCATCAGGCAGCTTATAGACAACGTCTGCTACGATATAGTTGATTTCATAAAAGACGAGCAGCAATTCGACGACCTGACTATGATGTGCCTTGAGTATAAATGAAGATTCCTGTTTTTTTTCAAGAAAAAACAAAAAAGCTAACAATTCAGTTGCCAGCCAGCCGGAGCAGACCAGAGCAAGTGAAAGGCTGAGCCGGGGTGCCTTGAAAAACGTCGGCACTTAGCGCACGTACTTTGGGCGC
>JAILJR010000011.1 GCA_024694565.1 Butyrivibrio sp.
CTGCTTTCCTTATACCCCAAGCTTGAGTAAATCTCAGGCTTGGAGATTAAATTAATTCTGAACTTGCCACGACACTAGTACCGTCCAAGAACGCGAAGCGTGATTGGGTAACGGTACTGGCAACCGACCGGACTGAGTCAGATATAAACTAACGTTAATAGAGGAGGACCTGCGCATGAGTGAAGGAAATCAGATCTATAGAGAGGAGAGCATCGAACGTATCTCTTCGCCGGAAAAGCTCAACGACTATATCAGAGTCTCAAGCCCGAGTATGTGGCTTATCATGGCTGCAATAATAATACTTCTTCTTGGTGTTCTTGCCTATAGCATCTTTGGCAGCGTGACAGTAAACAATCCCGATGGTACTTCAGAAGTTAAACATCCTATTTCGTTTGTGGTGAATTGAGTATGGATCTGCGATCAAATCATAATGACAATAAACCAAAGAAGGTTCCCATGATCATGCAGATGGAAGCACTTGAGTGCGGAGCGGCCTGTCTTGACATGATACTTGCACATTATGGGAAATGGGTACCACTTGAACAGGTAAGGTCTGACTGCGGAGTTTCAAGGGACGGCTCCAATGCCAAAAATATCCTAATTGCAGCAAGGACCTACGGGCTAGAGGCGGAGCCTTACAGGATGCATCCGGATACCCTTCTTGAGCATGGTTTTCTGCCATGCATTGTGCATTGGGAATTCGACCATTTTATCGTATTGAACGGCTCCAAAGGTGACAAGGTCTATGTCAACGATCCTGCCCGTGGGAGCGTTACGATGACGAAGGAACAGTTCGACAAGGGCTTTACCGGAATATGCCTTATGTTCCAGCCGACGGATAAGTTTGAGCCCGGCGGGAAGCCAAAGAGCGTCCTTGAGTTTGCCAAAAAACGTCTGGCTGGAGCCTCTACCGCGATCATTTTTGTGATACTCACAACCCTCATAGCTTCCATAACCGGGATAATAATGTCGGGATTTTCCAGGATCTTCCTGGACCAGATGCTGACAGGACTTAATTCGGAATGGTTCATGCCCTTTATTCTGGGGCTTGTCTTCATGTCCGTTATTCAGATCGCTGTGGTCCTCATCAGGACGGTCTACTCCCTTCGCATCAACGGAAAGCTCGCAGTTGTAAGCAATACCTCATACCTTTACAAGGTTCTGACCCTCCCCATGGAGTTCTTTTCCCAGAGGATGTCGGGGGATATACTTGAGCGTCAGAACGACAATTCCACAATTGCGAATGATATCGTGAATACTCTGGCACCACTTGCTCTCAATACTATCATGATGATCTTTTATTTTGTTGTAATGGTTAGGTATTCACCTCTACTTACAATTGTCGGCCTTACCTCTGTCTTTGGCAATCTGTGGATTTCCAACATTATTTCCAAAAAGAGAATAAACATTAACCGCGTGGCTATGAGGGATCAGGGCAAGCTCTCGGGAACAACCATATCCGGCATTGAGATGATCGAGACATTAAAGAGCAGCGGCGCCGAAAACGGCTTCTTTGAACAGTGGTCGGGCTATCAGGCCAGCGTCAATACCCAGACTGTCAGGTATCAGAAGATCAACGCATATCTGGGTATGATCCCGGGTATCTTTTCAAAGCTGGCGAATATAATTGTCCTTTCCCTGGGAGTCTTACTCTGTATCATGGGCGAGTTTACCACAGGTATGATCCTCGCATTCCAGGGGTTCATGAGTCAGTTCATGTCACCTGTATCTTCTCTTATTTCTGCAAGGCAGACCATGCAGGAGATGCGGACCAGGATGGAGAGGATCGAGGACGTCATGACCTATCCGTCAGACAGATACATTACTGAGGGTCAGACAGGGGAAAAGAAATACGAAAGTCTTGAAGGGGCGCTCACAATTAAGAACGTCACTTTTGGATATTCAAGGCTGGGAAAGCCTGTCATAGAGGACTTTTCACTTGACCTTCAGCCCGGAAGCAGTGTGGCTTTCGTGGGCTCATCCGGCTGCGGCAAGTCAACTCTTTCAAAGCTTATATCAGGTCTTTATCAGCCCTGGAGCGGGGAGATACTCTTTGACGGAAAGCCCATTGACCAGATTGACAGAAGTGTATTCACTGCATCGGTAGCAGTAGTGGATCAGGATATCATCCTCTTTGAGGATACCATCGCAAACAATATTAAGATGTGGGACAACAGCATAGAGGACTTTGAAATGATAATGGCAGCCAGGGATGCCAAGATCCATGAAGATATTCTGCAAAGGGACGGAGGCTATCAGTACAGGATCACTGAGGGCGGCAAAGACTTCTCGGGAGGCCAGCGTCAGAGGCTGGAGATAGCAAGGGTCCTTGCCCAGGATCCCGCGATAATAATCATGGACGAGGCTACAAGTGCCCTTGATGCAAGGACAGAGTACGAAGTTGTGAATTCCATAAGAGATCGCGGGATAACATGTATAGTAATAGCACACAGGCTCTCCACTATAAGGGACTGTGATGAGATAATTGTTCTTGATAACGGAAAAGTAGTAGAGCGGGGCAGCCATGAGGAACTGATGAAAAAAGATGGTTTCTATAAACAGCTGATCTCCTGTGAATAGTGGGGGTGAATGTGGGCTGGTTTGATGAAAAGGTAAGCCGCAGGCTAAAGTATGATGATGCATCACTTGAGGACTCTTTCCTTGAAATAGCGGGAGCTGTCATGGGAAAGAGGATGTCTGATGCCCTGAATGATGAGAGGCAGAAGACAAAGGATGCCATCGATGACATACTTAAGTTTTATAAGGCAAAGTCACGGGAGGTACCGGAGAGTATTAAGGACATGAATGAGGTCCTTGAGTATCTGATGCGTCCCTATGGTATCATGCGCCGAAATGTCGAGCTTGAAGCCGGATGGCCAAAGGATGCTGCCGGAGCAATGCTTGGTGTCAGGACAGATACCGGAAATGTCGTTGCGCTGATCCCGGACAGATTTTCAGGTTATGTCTTTTATGATGAAAAGACCGGGAAGAGAAGAAAAATACGAAAAGAGGATGAGAAGCTCATCGATAAGGAGGCGCTGGCATTTTACAAGCCGTTTCCTTTAACGAGCATGGGGATCACCAGTCTCCTTAAATACATATGGGATAACATCACGATATCGGATCTTGTACTATATGCGGCAACTGCACTTGTCATTGCACTCATAGGGACACTTTCGCCCCGTCTTAATAAGATTCTTTTCTCAGACGTGATAACCACCGGCAGCATGCAGATGCTCATGGGTATCACAATATTCATGATATGCATCATGCTGAGCCAGGCTGTTTTCGGGGCAGTGCAGAGCCTGTTCATGGCGCGCATTTCCACAAAGCTCAATATCAATGTTGAAGCTGCGACGATGATGAGGATACTCTCACTCCCGGTCAGCTTTTTTAACCGGTACAGCTCGGGTGAATTGTCAAAGCGTTCCCAGTACATAGGCGTGCTGGTAAAGCAGCTCTTTAGTATGGCAGTATCTACGGGACTTTCTTCACTCTTTTCACTGATCTACATCGCTCAGATCTTTGAATATGCGCCTTCTCTTGTTATCCCGTCAGTACTTGTGACTGTGGCTACAGTGACTCTTTCAGTGATAACCTCGCTGCTGCAGATGGGGATTACCAAAAGAAAAATGGAGCTGGCATCAAAGGAGAACGGCATGTGCTATGCCATGATCTCCGGCATTCAGAAGATCAAGATAACAGGTTCTGAAAAGAGGGCTTTTGCAAGATGGGGTAAGCTGTACGCTGAGGAAGCAAGGCTGACCTACAATCCGCCTGCCTTTATAAGGATCAACCAGGTGATAACCACTGCGATCTCTCTTGCAGGAACAATAGTCATATATATCGTTGCGATCAAAGAAGGCGTAACCGTCTCCGAATACTATGCCTTCAATTCAGCATATGGAATGGTCAGCGGAGCCTTTACTTCCCTGGCAGGGATTGCAGTGCAGGTTGCCCAGATACGCCCGATTCTTGAGATGGCAAGACAAATCCTGCAGGAAGTTCCGGAGATCGCAGAGGAGAAGGAAGTAGTCGAAGAGATGAGGGGAGGCGTTGAACTCTCCAACATTTCTTTCAGGTACAATGAGAACATGCCACTGGTTCTGGAGAATTTGTCACTTCGGATAAATCCCGGACAGTATGTGGCCATAGTAGGAAAGACAGGTTGTGGCAAATCAACCCTTGTAAGGATTCTTCTCGGATTTGAGAAGCCCCAGAAGGGCGCGGTCTATTATGACGGAAAGGATATTGAGAAGCTTGACCTTAAGTCCCTTAGAAGAAAGATAGGAACCGTCATGCAAAACGGTAAGCTCCTGTCCGGAAACATCTACTCAAATATTGTTATTTCAGCTCCGCAGCTGACGCTGTCTGATGCCTGGGAGGCTGCTGAGCTCGCCGGGATAGCTGAGGATATCCGCAGAATGCCTATGGGTATGCACACCTATATTTCAGAGGGACACGGGGGCATATCCGGAGGTCAGAGGCAGCGCCTCATGATAGCAAGAGCAATTGCTCCAAAGCCCAGGATACTTATATTTGATGAGGCAACAAGTGCACTTGACAATATAACCCAGAAGCATGTTTCCGAATCCCTTGATTCACTGGATTGTACCAGGATCGTGATCGCCCACAGACTTTCCACGATCAAAAACTGCAATCGTATCATCGTGATGGACGGCGGCAGGATAATAGAGGATGGGACCTACGACGAGCTGATCAAAAAAGAGGGATACTTTGCAGAGCTTGTTGAGAGGCAGAAGCTTGAGACTGAAGGTCATGGGGGAGCTGTGAATGGTAACACTGGCAGTTGATGGGAATATGGAAGACCTGGCAGTCATTTCCGGTATCCTTCTTGAGATCGACCCGGATGGCAATCATATAAAGGTTGAGACCGGCGAGAAGGCACTGGGAGTTGCTGCACATTATCAGATCGACATTGTTTTTCTGGAGGCTGATCTTCCCGATGGCGACGGTATAGGCATTGCGGAGAAGATACTGATAAGGCAGCCCGAGACAAATATAGTTTTTATTACAAGAAACCCTGACTGCGCAGTGCGGGCTTTTGATATATACGCCAGCGCATATCTGATGAAGTCTGTTACGGAGCAGGATATCCGCCGCACCATAAGGAATCTCAGATACCCGATAAAGCATCAAAATGAGGATACAAAAAGACTTCAGGTGCGCTGCTTTGGCACCTTTGAGGCCTATGTAAACGGCATTCCACTAACCTTTGAGAGAACAAAGACCAAACAGCTTCTTGCATACCTGATCGACAGACAGGGAGATATATGCGATATCCAGCAGATGGTGTGTGCCCTGTGGCCGGAGAGCGACGGAGGTCCCGCTGCCACGAACTATCTGCGCCGCCTTATGTCCGACCTGCAGTCAGTTCTGAGCGTACATGGTGTAGGAGAAGCGGTTATCCGGTACAGGGGAAAGATGGGTATCAATAAAGACCTGGTGGATTGTGATTACTATGATTACATCACAGGCAAGCCCGATGCTGCGTCATCATTTAAGGGTGAGTATATGAGCCAGTATTCCATGGGGGAAATGACTCTGGCAGCCCTTACCATGAACCGTGCAAGTGACCTTCATCCTGTTACTGAAAAAGAGAATATTATTAAAGTGATGTGCTTTGGCAGGTTTGAAGTGTATTTCAGGGATGAACCCATTATTTTTTCACGAAAAAAGTCGAAAGAGCTCTTCGCTTATCTTATTGACAGGCAGGGGGCAGTATGCTCTGCGGAGGAGATTGCAGCTGTTCTATGGAATGACAGCAGCATGGACTGTGCAAAACATAACCTGCGAACGGTTTACTGCGATCTGAAAAAGACCCTTGCGGATGCCGGAATGGAGGATGTGTTGATAAAGGATCACCGTCAGATAGCCTTACGAAAGCCAATGGTGGACTGTGACTACTGGAAAGCTGTTTCAGGCCAGATACGATCCGATGATCATTCTCCGGACAGCTATATGCAAAATTATTCATGGGCGGAGCTTACCAGAGAAAGCCTGCGTGGTAAAATATATAATCTGAAAACAAAAAAGAACGGAAACCTTCATGTATAGAGGGCTTCCGTTTTTTTATGCATATTTGTCTATCCAGAGAAAGAGACGCATAATTATAAACAAAATATAAAATCTTACGCTTTTTGTGACGTTTGCGTGCGAAAATCCAAACATTAAATTTTAGTAAAAGATTCCAACTGTTATGAATGGCAAAATAAAGCGATAGGAAGTTATTTTGGTTGACATAATTCGATTTTGAGGCAGCTCGTTTTTTGTCCACCATCTGATGCTATACTCGCATCTAGAAACAGGGACACGGGGAACAACAAAAACTTAACTGGATCAGAGATAATCTATGGTGGAATATAAAAAGGGAGAAGTCCCCAAGGAACTTCTGGACAAAGCAAAAAGTCTAAAAAAGTCTGAAACAGTCATCACAAAGCTTGATGACAGCGATGTGGACCTGGCAGCAGGTGGCAGCGGACAAAAAGGAAGGTATGCCGGAGGCTTTGATATAAAGTGCCCCATATGCGGTCGCAGCGGGGGATTCGGAATACATACCTGGGAAGATGATGCTACTAAGACGAGCCGCTTTTACTGTGAGGGATGTGACTATATTTGGGCAATCGATGCATGGGGGAATGAATGGGACGACTTTTGATCGCTGTCCGGGCCTGAACCCGGCAAAAGATAAAAAACACAAATAAATATTTATACATAAGAAAGGAGATAAAACTATGACAGAATACAAGAAGGGTGAGGTACCAGAGGAACTGCTTATGAAGGCTAAGAATCTCAAGAAGTCAGGCAAGACCTGCAAGAAGCTCAGCGACGACGATGTGGATGCTGTAGCAGGCGGCTTCAGACAGAAATCCGGCCGTGCTTATGGCTTTGTGATTGAGTGTCCTAACTGCGGAAGAAATACTAGAGAGGGTATTTTTTGCTGGGAAGACGAAATGAATGAGCAGACAGATTTCTACTGTGATGGATGTCAGTGCATCTGGGGTGTTGATGAATTTGGCGATGTATGGGAATCCTGGGAATTCGAGCATCCCATAGTATCATCAGGTCTCTGATCACATCACTCTAAAGTGGGATAAGCAGATTTTAAGGGGATGTCATGAAGGGTGGCATCTCCTTAATTCATTGATAAATGTAAATGATTAAAATTTTAGGGGATGGTAATTATGATTGATCATGGAAACTTGATAAATGCCCAAAAGGACAAACAGTCCCAAATAAATACCAATACAAACATAGTTAACGAGAATTTGAAAATCTTTGATAAAGAGAGATTTAAGGGCCTTTCTGATGATAAACGTAAGCTTGTATCAGGTAAGATAGCTCTTTTTAATAATGCGGCTGATGAATTTGCGAAATGGATTGCAGAAATACATTCTTCTAATCCCAGATACCTGGACTATACTGCAAATTTGCTCATGCTGAGTGGAACCTTGGATTTTATGATGTCCCAGGAAGGAACACTTTCTGTTGATCAGGTGAACCAACTGAGCGGATTATATGCTTCACTGGAAAACTCATGTCTTAAGCTTATTGATAGTATAGGGGATACAAGCGAATTTGGGCTATCTGACGAAATGGTTTCAAAAGTCATGGTCATCCTGAACCAGGTCATGATAGATAAAGAAGGCATTGATGGGGCTAATCTGACAAAAAAATGGACTTTGGCTCAACTTCTTGCTGAGAGCAGGGCAGAGGCATTCGATGCAGATAATGCCGAAGTTAGCGAGTACGTCGGAGGTGGTGTAAATCAAAGACTTCATTTGAAAAAAGGTGACAAGGAATTTGCTTTTACTGAGAGTAAAAAACAGAGCCTTTCTGCGGATGTTTTAAGAAGAGCATCTGTTTTTGCTCCTAAGGCTGCTGAAATTATAAGGAAAATTGAGAGCTTAAATGAGGGAGAGAATTCTAATGCGTTTTCTTCGGCTTTCAAGACAGCTCAAAAGAACTTTGAAAACTATAGAACAGACAAAGCAAATGAAGAAGATATTCAAAAGATACGTGCCTTTTTTGAAAAATTTGAAGATTCAGGAATAAGCATTAATGAAATAATGAGTGATACGGCACTCTTAAAATCATTTGCTGAGTATGGTGCAGAGTTCTCGGATGCAAGACATTCTGAGAACTCTAATCGGATTGCGGCTATTAAGCCAGGAAGAACCCTGGAAAAAAGAAATGTTGCTATGACACGTACTGCTAATCTGCTTGGAGCAGTTGATATTCTGGCCAATTCCAGAACGATGCAGATCGAAAAAGATGGCGATATCATATCCGGAGTTGCGATGGAGTGGATACAGGGGTATTCGGATGTGAATCTTCAGGAGAGGAAAGCGGAATTTGGAGATCAGAAAGAGATCATCAAGCAGCTCTCTGATATGGAGGTTCTGGACTACATCTGTGGCAATGTTGACAGACACAGTGGAAACATTATTTTTCAGGTTGATGAAAAAACAAAAAAAGTCACAGGGGTAAAAGGAATCGATAATGATTCTTCTTTTGGCAACCTTAAAGGGGAAGAAAGAGAGCAGTCTGGATATATGACCAGGCCTGAAGATATGTTTATCATCAGGCAGAAGACAGCTAAGAGAATTCTGTCCCTTAGTAAGGAGGAACTTTCACTGTCGCTGAGGGACCTGTTGGAATCTGATGAGATAGATGATGCCTGGATAAGAGTTACAAAACTTCAGGAACATATTAAGAAATCTCTTTCAAGGCAGGGAGCTGGAGATGATTCGTTATGTCCCGGAACAACAAAAATATTAAAGGAGGACGATTCATTCTGGGATAAGACTGATTTGGCCAGACTCTCTAATGCTACTTCGGAAAATAGTATTTATAAGACTGTTGCTAAAAGCACAGCACTCATTTCCACCCGCGACAAGATAATGATCAAGGAAAAAGTAGAAGAGGTCGTCAATACTATTGACGGAAAAGCGGCACAGCGGCTTGCAACCAATAAATTGCCTTTGAACGGTCAGTTTACCGACAAACAGCGGCAGGCTGCAGACAGTTATAAGTTAAGCCTTGATTTTGTCAGAAGAACTGCTTTTGAGTCAAAATTATACAAAAAACTCAATATAAGAGATGTTACAGATATGGTTTATCTTGGAGGTGAAAAGTTAAAGGACGTTCTTAAAAATAGATACGGGTTCAGCTACGAATATGGTAATAAAGAAAGTATGGAAAACTTTGAGACTTATTTTGCGATCATTGCTCATAATATGTCCTATGAGCTTTCCATGGTATATCCGCAGTATGACAAAAACGGAAATGCTGAGCTTATGGTATCTGATTTTCGCTTTAAGGTAGAGGGCGAAAAGGCTGCAAAGGCAAAGAGCCGGGAGGATACACAGAAAATTGCCAGAAAAACCCGTAAGGAAAGATTTGACAATATCAGGAAGAATTACAATGTTGATATTCAACGCTTTAACGAAGAACTTAAGATACTTACAAAAGAAGAACTTATTGAGAAACAGAGCAGGGAGCTGGAGAATAAGAACAAGGAAAATGTTGCGAATCTAAAGTATTATGAAGAACTAAAAACTAATCTCGATAGTAAGCTGCATGATGTTGAGGTGAAAAATGAACAGAGAGTAGAAGAAATAAGGGCAAAATATCAGCATGAGATCAATACCAGGTATCCTGTGCCGGCTCCGGATTTTGTTCAATTGAGCGATGCGCAGATTGCCGCGCTTAAAAAGCCTCAGCGAGAATCGTATCATGCCAAAGTAGATGCTTACAATAAGCGTGTTATGGCAAATGAGAAACGAAGGAAAACGCTCGAACAACAGATGGAAGTAGAGATAGCAAAAACAAGATCCATGGTTGATGTTGAAAAAGAGCAGGTAAGAAAAGATTTCAATGTAGCTGAAGAAAGAATCATCGGTCTGAAAGAAGACAAGGACTATCTGTCTATCAAGAATAATCTGCTTAAACGCGATGATGTGATGGAGGCTCTTCTTGCGCTTAGGAATGAAAGAGATGAATCAAAAATTCAACAGCTCAAAAGAAATTTTCTTAGAGTTACAGCAATTGCGTTATCTCAGGATAAGGAACACGGAGATATTATTCAGGGCGCTAATGAGAGTGTTATTGAAGGAAGTTCAATTTTTGCAAACAGGATCATTCTTGCTGAGCAGGTAGAGGATGAAGAAACATACCAAAAGCTTGAGAAGAGACTTCTTGCTGAAAGCGAAAAAAACAGGGAGTTTGTTCCTGAGAATGATCTTGTGAGAACTGCAAGGATGATACCTGCGCTTTTTGAAAATGAAGATATTGAGTTTGGAATAGATGACGAAATTGGAGAATGGGCTCAGGAAGTGTCTGAAAAGATGGCACAATCAAGGGAGAACTATTATAATTTTCAGAGAGAACTCGCTTCACAGCTTGGCTTTAATCTTACTGGTAAAATCTATGCATTAACAGACGGACCTCTTCCGTCATATAGAGATAAGGAAAAGATCAAAGCATTTCATACAAAGGTAGAGGAGCTTCAGAAAAAGAATAAGAAGCTTGGCCTGGAGGATGCCAGAAAACAGGTTTTGAGAGAGTACAGAGAGCAGATTAAAAAGGAATGTGAAACAATCAATAAAAGAGAAGTTGCTTCGGATAATAAATACAGTGATAAAGAGTACAATAAGTATGGAGGAGTTTCACATCATTATGTGCTCCCGGGAGTTAAGGCGCTAAAAGTTGAGAAGGAGAGTGAAGGATTTCTGGTTGCGGTCAATTATGGCGAGGACTCAAGGCTGATGGAACTTCGGCCTTCTATTCCTGAAAAAGTAACCATAGATGGAGAAGAGGTTGAGTTCAGAAGAACATATAACTACATAATAAAAGCGGCTTATTCCGCTCTCTTTGCTGATAATGGGGCGCTTATTGAAGATGCACAGGAGATTGCGTCAGACCTGGATGTGCTTTTGGCAAATATACAGAAAGAGAATATATCCGGTGAAGATGTTCTGGTCAGGAGGATAAGACCATCACTGATCAGGATATTTAATAAGAAGACTGGAAATGATCAGCAGGCTGTAGAAGAGGCCGATAAGATAATCGATAATATGAGAAAAATTACAAAAAAGAATAATGGCCCTCTTGTAACCGGAAATGTCAGCCTTTCAAGGATGATAGCACCACTTATGGATCTCCAGAATAATGGTACAGAAAAAATAGATGAGCAGCTAAAGGATGATAAAAGTATTACTGATAATGAAAAAGCTGAATTGATCACTGAGTCCATCGCAGAAATCAGTGGCACGATACTACAGCTTGAGAGCATAAGGGATATGGATGCCGAAGGTAAGGAAGTGCCTATGCCTGATAACAACCTGGCAAATGCCGAGTTTATCAGTAATATTAAAAACGTATTTTTTAATAAAAATGATTCAAAGCTTGGAATTGCTACAGGAAATGAAGGCGGCGAAAGTGATCACTATGCTGCAAATATAAGTGTAAATGCAGATGGCTTTGTCTATGCGACAGAAGTGGCTGAGAAAAATGAGAACAGGTTCATCCAGAATGCGTTTACCATAAAAGGTAAGGTAGGGATTTTTAAGGGAAAACTAAGCAAAAACAATACTTCTAAAGGCGTAGTATTATCGAATGATGGAATCAGGTATTTCCATAGCAAAAAAAACAGGCGTGCTGATGTCAGCAACAAAAGTATAGCAAAATCCAGGATAATTAAAGCATATAAACATTGAGTGGAGCGTCTGATGATTCAACATGGTTTGACTTATATAGATATAAACGCACCGGGAGATTACGGAGTATTTCTAAAGGATGCAGATATAACCCCGGGGGAGGGAACAATGCTTGTGGTTGGATACTATTTTGATTGTTTCCCTGTGGGAATAATAGTATCCGAATTATTTGATGATTGTTCCAGAATCAAATGGTTTTACGTTGATAAGGCGTTTAGATCTATAGGAATCGGAAAAAAATTCTTTAATATGTTCTTAGATACCCTTAAGAGTGAAGGAATAAAGGAAGTTGAAGTTTACTTACCAAAGGAGCAGACTGGCCTTACCGAAATATTTTCTATAGTTGAGCAGAGTGGATTTCGAAGAATTGATGGCAGTATGATGACATATTGCTTCTCTTTACAAGATGTTTGTGATGGACCTCTTAATCCAAATAAAAAACGCAGGTCTATGTATGCACTAAGCGCAGCAGAAATTTTTGAAGAGCATATTTCAGCCTTTTATAAAAGACTTATTCAAAATGAATCATTGGAGATCAAGCCGCTCTTCAATGAAGAAATCCTTCCGGAAAGTGTTTTTATCCTTAACAGGAACAAACTATCAGGATGTATCTGTCTGACAAAAAGAGGTGACGCAATAGAAGTTTCTTACCTTTATGATGATGACAATCCAATGATTCTTCCGACACTTGTTACTGAGACAGCAAGAAAGCTGATAGATAAGTTTTCTCCTGAAACGCTGATATATGCTGCCACAGATAAAGAAACTGTGAAAGGAATGATCCGTGATATAACCTTGGGAAAAGCAGAAATAAAAGAAGTAACCGATCTTTATGTAAAGACATTATAAAGCTTGTAGTTGAAAGAGAATGGTGACAGATTATGGATGGAATGAAAAATCAAAAGGTTTCTCTAAATCAAGAGAAGGTGATAGATACCGGCAAACAGATACAGAAAGAAAAGTCTGTCTTTGACCTCAACAAGTCACTTTCTGTACCGGAGCTTACAAGTGAGGAAAAAAATAATTATCTCGAGCGCATGATCGCAAGAAATAAGGATAAGAATCTTATGCTTGTGCTTCAGAAAGAAAGACAGACACCCTTTGGAAAATGGGAGAAGCCTGAACCCGGTTCTGAAATTCCTGTACATGCCCTCCCTGTGGCTAGAGAATCCAAGCGGGCACGCAAAGAAGAGGCTTCTGCCATCAAGCAGGCAAAGAAAGTTTTTATACACGCCGACGAGTGTACTGTCCGTGAGATTACAGCCCTGAGTAATTATTTTAAGACCTTCAAGGACGGGAAAGCTCCGGAAATAAAGGGAAATGATGAACCCTATGACCCTGCTCTCACATCATATATGAATGAGCTCTTACTTTTTGAGCTTTCTGACAAGCATCTTACAGATGACTATCTGGCAGATCATATGGGAGAGATGCTTGAGTATAAAAGAAGACTATCTGAGTACAAAAACTTAAGGCAGAAATATCCAAAGTTTTTTGATTCGCTCTCCGAGGAGAAAATAATGCTTCTTGAGGAGAAGGCATCAGTTGCTGATGATCTTGCTGTTCTTCTCAACCAGCATTTAAGACTGCATGGTCTGTCAGTAAGAGTAAGTGATCGCGGACCGGAAATAAGTATTATACGTGACCAGAACAGGGACAGAACTCAGAGAAACTCAAAAATTGAAGAGTATAACAAAGAGCATAAGAATTTTTATAAAAAGAATATTCTTGACCTGGCAATGATATCAGCAGGCCAGTATACCATGACTCCCGCTTACAGATCAGAAAATGCGCTGTCTGACATTTCAGGAAAAATTGCAGGGAACAGGGAGGAACTTGAAAAGTATGCTGTGCAGATAGATTCCGCCCTTCTTGAGGTTAAGAAAGCTCTGCTGGTCAGGGATGAGCTTATAAGTAATCAGAAGAAGGAGCTGGACTTATACCATGCGCTTTCCGCAGGTGAAGAGAAGAGATTCTGCGAAAACAGGATAAAAGCCAATAATGCCAGGATTCGTGTAGCGACATCACATATTGATCACTACAGGGAGTATCTTATGTTTGCATCCGGCAATATTCAGGATATGTCCGAAGATGCAAAAGAGTTTCTGGTCTCTGAGAATAAGCAGGATCTGGTGCGGATGATAAACCGCAAGCTTAATGCATCGAACATGAGGCAGACAACACTTGATTCTGCGGAAGGATTCGTAAAGGAGATCAAGGACGGGAAGAGCGATGTTGCTGAGAGCAAACAGATGCAGGACTTTGTAATGCATATGAGCAATCTTCTGAATTTTCTCGGTCAAAAAATGCCGCCTCTTTCCTTTGGCAAAGAAGCAGTAGATGCCGGATGCATCATGGCAGCTGCTCTTTATAACAATGCGATCAAAAGCATAAAAACCTGCCTTTCGGATCCGATTACCTATAAAAACAATAAGGATGCAGAACATCAGCTTAAAAGTACACTGGAGCTTTGCAGTCAGGAGAGTGAGTTCTTCAGGCAGAGAGTATTCGAGTATCTCGATTTTTTAAGCAGCAGTGAACAGAAGGAAAAGAAAGGTATAGTAGGACTGACATGGTACGATGCCCTGTCCTATGAGAGGGCTGTTGTCCTCAACCTTGATGAAGAAGATGGAGTAGAGCTTGAAAAGCTGGGGGATGCCGCATCAGAGGTTTTTAAACTGACTCAGCAAAAGGATGGAAAGGAAAACACTGTATTTTTCAGGAAGGCGGAATCCACCGCTGTTATTGAAAACTCTGAAGTGGTAAGGGCATATAAGGAGAGCCTTGGGAACAATGAAGATTTGATGGAGTTTTTCGATGCTCTTGAGATTGACGCTAAAAAAGCCACATATAAAGACTTTGTAGAACTATTCATTAAAATATGGGATGCTAATTCCATGGATGCATATAAGATTTTTATGGAGAAGGGGTGGGAGTCCAGCAAAAAGATAGAGAGACTCAGGCCAAGAGAAGCACAATACTTTGGGCAACAGCTTAAATATTTTTCCAGACTGATTGCCCAGCGCAATATTGGAATGAATGCAGGGATTTCTCCGGGCAGAAACCTGTCAGACAGGAATGTTGCAACCAGCCGTTTGTCGCAGCTCTTTGGTGTTCCTAATATTATCAGCGATTCAAGAACCTGCTTTGTTAAAAATGAGGATAGTCTTGTAAAAGGCAACCTCATGGAAGAAGCTAAGGGAACTACATATTATAAGCTGGCAGAAAGGTGCCAGGATGAAAACATAAAAGTGGTGTACAGCAAAGAGGCAATAAGTCAGCTCTTTACAATGCAGATGTTTGATCTGATCTGCGGACAGATTGACAGGCATTATAACAACTTCCGGGTTCAGACAAAAGAAAAGGATGGAAAGGTAGTTATTACCGGTATAATTGGAATCGACAATGACATGTCTTTCGGGAGACTGAAGTTTAAACACCTAAAGGATGGAAAGTACGCCTATACAAAAAAAGTAAGTCCCGAGCACCTTAAGGGACTTCCGATACAGTTCATAAATACTATCATGAATCTTAAGAGGGAAGTGATTGATTATGTCCTGGGAGACATAATCAATAAGGCGGAAAGCGATGCCCTTTGGGACAGGATTACAGGTCTTCAGGACAGCATTGCCAGACTTGACGATATTAAGAACACTAAAGAGGATAGAACAGGCCGCTGGTACTTTGAGGGTGAGGATGGTGATGATACACTGAGGCAGCTAAAACAGCTTGCCAAAATGAAGGAAGAAACCAGTAAAGCGACAAAGCAGGAAGAAAAGCTGCAAAATGTCTCTTTATTTGGACCACAGTTCTGCAGTGATGAAGATATGGCAGAGCTTGAACAGGAGAGAAGAAGAGAACTTGAAAAAAAGAAACAGAAGTAAGGAGGTGACCTGTGAAAATACTATCCATAAAACCACAACAGGCTGAAATGACAAGGTCTCTCCTCATGCCGGAGCTGATAGACGCCATAAAAAAGGACCTTCCTGTCACTGCCCTTGTTGCTGTTGAAAATGGCAGGGCAGTGGGAGCAATAGGCGGAGCTGCAGATGATGAAATTTTCAGGATATTATCCATTTTCGTGCATCAAAACTACAGAAACAGAGGGATTGGAAAGGCACTTGTCGGCGAAATTGAAAATATTGTTGAGTCTACAGGAATGCTTATCAGGGCAGAGTATACAAGGGAACGTTCTGACCATGAGAGCCTTAAGCATTTCTTTTCAAGATGCGGGTACAGGGAGGATATAAGGCCAATTCCCGGATACTATATAGGCTATGTCAGCAATCTTGTGGATTCATCAGACAGGGCTATACTTCCGGAGTTATGCAGGATACTTCCTTTTTCCGAGGTTTCTGAAAAGGCTCTTGAGGCTGCAGGGAAAACTGCCAGAGAGGCTGATGCATATGTCCCGGAGGGAGGTCTTTTCTCAGAAGAGATCTTAAGGGATATAAGCCATGTAGTCCTATACGATGGGGAAGTTTACGCATTTATTGTGCTTGAGCAGCCATCTGAGGGCATGCTGACTGTTGAGGCGCTATATTCACGTATCAAGGACAGGGGAACGATGCTGGCAATGATAACGGCAGCCGCAAAGGCGGTAAAGGGCAGGTACAGTCCAGACACCAAGATCGCCATGCTTATACTGAATAAAGAAACCGACAGGCTGATGCAGAAAGTCCTCCGGGACGCAAAGGCCAGTTCATTTACATTCATAAAGTGAGTCAGGGGGACGGTTCTTTTTGACTCAAGTCGGGGGACTAGAAGGAGCAGGTGTTTTGTTTGAAAAAGTGTTACTGAATGGCAGTTATCAGGATATGTTTTCATATCTTGATCCATATGGGTATCTGAAAAATGGAAAGCTCCATGACAGAGTATGCATCGGCACGGCACTTACCGGGATAATGGATCGTTATGATGATCCTGTTGGCCTTCTGGTATGCAGGGTAACAGCAGCAGGGCTCGTTATAGAGTGGGTATTTGTCGATCCATCCTGGCGTTTTAAGGGAATCGGAACAGGACTTGTTAACAGTGTGCTGGAAGAGTCATTAAAGAGGGGCTTCGATAAGTTTTATGCCTATACTGAAGCCTTTGATTCCCGCTCAAAGGTATGCCCCGGTGAGCTGGATTTTCTTGGTGCATATAACATGGAGAGGGTAAAAGAAAATAAAAACACAGCAAAGCTTTACAGGACGCTGATTCCAAAACAGAAGGAAGGGGCGTTCTTATATTGCGCTGATGTAAGGGAGTGCTTTGAAAGAATCAGGTCAGCTGTTATCCTGGATGACATTCTGCGTGGAGTAAGCAGTTAAAACAGCTTTTTTTGATACAGAAATTACGAGGAGGACATGCCACGCCGGAACCCAATGAACTGCAGGAAAATCCGCAGCTGATGAAACAGAAAGCAACTGAATTTATTCAGGAAGAGGCCCTGAATAATGCATATTCCCAGGAAGTGAAACAGCTAAGTGATGAAGACCGAATGCTGGATGTAACTAAAGAACGTCTACGTAAGGCAGGAGAGCAGAACAAGGTAATCGGTTTTGCTCTTAAAAATGCTGATGAACTCAATCTCGATGCTTCACAGACTGAAAGGCTTTCTTCGATAAAAAGAAGAAATCTTGCAAACATGATCCTGAATTCTGAGCCTGTCAGCAAAGAAAATCCTCTTATGAAAGAAATCAGAAATAAAGTGGCGGAAGTCGAGAAGGTCATCTTAAAGAGGGTATCCGGTTATCTTTCGCAAACTGATGATCTGAATTCTCCCAAGACAATTCAGTATCTGGCGATGAGGCTGGATGATGTAAATATTAAATATCAGGATACCATTGCAGCCTGTATTAGTTTTCTTGACGATAAAGACAAAAAGAGTATGTCTCCACGTGGGGCAGAGAATTACAATATGGTACAGGAGACACTGGCTGGACTTCTGGATGAATCAAATAACTTTCACCGGGCACAACAGCTGCTTTTCAGAAAAAAGATAGGAAATATTGACATTACCATAAAAGACCTTCTTATTGAAGCGCGAAAGTACATGGCAGAGAACCCCGTTGTGACAGATAAAGAAAGGGAAGAATACTGTTCCTCAAACCGCAGGGTCAGAACTATGTATGCAGATAACGGTCAGTTCAAGGACGATGATTTTGAAGGGAAGGATGAGCTCAAGCTGGTTTATGATACACTGACCCAGAACAAACTCCCTGATGCCCTGATAAATGAATTTAAAGATGACCCAAAGAAGCAGGCAAGGGCACTTTCAATTGTTAAGAATCTATATATGATACTTGGCAGATTTAAGAGAGATACCCTTTATTCAGCTACTCTTATGGTTGATAAGACACTGGTCAATCTGTTTCAGCTTGAGGACGGATCGATAGAGATGTCCATTGAGTATGAGCGCCCTGTCGATGATAATGAGACAGCTCCCGGATGACGAAGAGTCTGTGCTCAAAATGATAAAGAGCACCCGGTATGAGGACAGGGATCAGCTGCTGTCCTACTTTAAAGGGGTTTTTGATGTTATAAATGACGTAGATGAGCCTGCACCCCTTATGGAAATATATATGAATAGCGGCAGCGAGCTTATGTATTATTGGAATACTTATGGTTTTTTCATAAGCAGAGAGGAATATAAAGAGATAATTGGTGATGGCATTATTAATCTTGATGAAAAAAAACAGGTAAGACTATAGGGTATCCCGATGCTCCGGACATGAAAGATGAAAGAATGCAGAAGTTAAAGAGTCTGCTAAAGAAGATGTCCGATTTTGATGTTCTTGGAAGTCTGGACAAGCTCTTTAAGGCGCAGAAGGATGGAGCTTCACCTGAGGAAATAGAAAAGTGTCAGAAGGAGGCAGCAAGGAAGATTATCAATGCGAAAAGGGCATGTATGAAGAATAATCTCCAGAGGGCTGAGATAAGAGCTGCTAACAAGGGGCGCTCTGAAGCTGATGTAGAGAGAAAGAAACAGGAAATGCGGGATATGCAGGATTCCGGCAAACGATGGGAAAAGTTCAGAAATGACCTTAAGGATGACAAAAAGCTGGACAACATAGAGAAGGAGATCAGTGTCTATTACAGTGATCCTGTTTTTGGAAATGACATAAAAGCAGCCTTTGAAAATTATAAAAAAGCGGTGCGCTCAGCGCAAAAGCCCGGCGACGAAGCGCTAAATGGTCTTATTGATGAACTGATAAAGCAGCTCACCATTCCGGTTATCAAAACTTTTGGTTATTCAGGTCATGCAAAAGAGGAAAAGAAAATAGATTACTCTGCGCCTAAGACCTTTGTCGATGTAATGGGCGAAGTCGTCATGGACGAGTGGAAGAAAGCCCTCAAAGCCCTAAAATGCTTCCAGATGCTAAAATATGGCAGCAACATAAAGGGAGATATAGAAAGAAGAGATGTCGGCTATAGGGAAATTGCCTGGGAACTTTTGAAAGAGAAATTTTTTGGTTAGCAGCAGCCTATCAAGTCAAGGGGCCGGTTTGAGTCAAAACGGCCTCTTGACTTATCCTTCCTATAGTTTATTGATCTTTTGGACCGGGGGTTGGCTGGTATACCATAGGATTGGTGACCCCTAACATGATAGGCTTTTCTGCCAATGCCATTTCTTCCCGCTGATCTGATCCGGGATCAGATGGTGAATCAGGTTCAGGCACCTGATCAGAGTCTGAATATACAAGACCTACTCCGCCGGTTACGCTGTTAACATCTGCGTCGTTCAGTTTTGTTATGATATCTTTTTTTTCTTGAGCTTTTGTCATTGGTATTACTCCTTTCGGAATTGCTTAAATATGTTGGGACTTACCTATATATTTATACGATGGGATAGTGTAAGTGGCAATGAGCCATGGGGACGGGGTTAGTGGTTCATTTATGCTCTTGCTGCCAGAACCCTTTCTGTAAAGCCCGGAATATCTTCTTTTTTATCCCTGATCCAGTGTCTGGTGGAAATTTTTATATCAGGATCAAGTGACCTGGCACCCTCAGAGAGAAGTTCGTCAAAGCAGCGGATGGCGATCTCGCTGTTAACGGAGGAGATAAGAAGAAAGCTTCCATCTTTCATCCTTATCATAAGGCTTTCCTCAGGCTTTATCTTTTTAAACATATCTGCGAATTCTTTTTCATGCCCGGGGACACGGATCTCAATTACGCTTCCACCTGAATAACCCTGCTTCTTTACATAAGAGCTGACGAATTTTAAAAATGCCTCATTGTAAAAGCCGGTTTCAAAATCAAGATAAAGATAGCGCTTTCTGACAGTCAGATAGGTGAGCAGTACAGACAGCATCGCACATATCACATCCATGTGCAGGTAAAAGCCGGGGATATTCTTGGCTATAAGAGCTATGACAAACGGAATGATAAATGCATCGAGCCGAAGGAACAACGGGAGCCTGCTTTCCTTCTGGTGATATCTCATTACGCAAAAGGCATAGATCATACATCCGGTTTCAAAAAGAAGGAACGCAGCATAGTATATCCAGCCCCACGCGGTATACATATTCATTGAAGCAGGCGTTACCTCTCCGGAAACCTCGTATTCATCAAACACGCGGATCATCAGGACAGCATACACAATCTGTAAAGCGATCAGCACACAGTAGGATATAGGAATGAGCCGGTACCGGACGCGGATGCTGTCAAGGTTTTTACAGACCGTATAGTCTACAAATATCAGCCACAGGAGGATATAGGTTATTTCCATAAGGTCCGGAAGGAAATAGATTATGAGTCCCGGCGGACTGGAAGCCTTAACAAACCCAAAAGCAAACTGAAATTCACGCACAAGGTCAGTTGCAGCAAATAACAGTACGGCGATAAAGAGCTGTCGAAGGATTTTGTCCTCCTGTTCTTTACTTTTGCGAAGCGGTGAAAAAAACAGAATGGCGAGTACGGCAAGTAGCGTTACCGCAGTCATGCTGCCCTCAAGAATATATCTGGTATCGTAAGAGATTATTGACATATCTTTTCCTCTGTTCAGTGTAGTATAATTGAATATGGCAATTCCGGGGCGCTGTTTGAATGCACATCGGGATGTATAAATTATAGCGGAGTATGAACGACATGGGAAGTATAGATGAGATCTATGATGCATCGGCTGAAAGCTATCAGGAATATCTTGGCAGGGATATTGCCACGGATATGGAGCGTGAATACTACAGCGGACTTTCAAGCTGCGATGAGGACGACAACCCGGAGGGAGCAATAGTCTGGAGACTGGCGGGAGTCGACCTCATAGAAGAAGCAGAATCAGAGATTGTTTTTTTTGACGCTACCGATAAGGAAACAGCCAGGGACCTTCTTGATGAATATGGACAGAAGGCGGAAGAGAACGAGGTAAAGAGGTCATTTTTTGAGCTTTCCGAAATCTCGGAGGAGCTCATTGAAATACTAAAGGAGAGCGGGTTTACTATTGAAAAGAGAGAGGGGCAGGATATTTATGCCACTCTGTCAGAGGCTGCAGCCAACAGGGCACTTATGCCTAAAAAAGCACCCAGATATGTCGTCCCGCTGTCAGATCTTGATGATCTGCAGTTCCGTCAGGGAATAACCAATTGCGTTTTCAGCGGAGTGACGGGACTTAATGAAGATATTGCCCTTCTTGCAAAGGAATGGTATGAAGAGGATGCATCATGCGCCTATGTCCTGGGGGATAAGGCTACAGGCTTATTCCTTGTACATGCACTCAGTGATGGAACGCTTATGCCCGTTCTTCTCTTTGCGGCAGGAATAGATGCAAGGAAGAACATGCTTGAGCTTATAAGGTATTCTGTTCTTGCAGCAGCCCGTAAGTATGAGGGTTCTACAAGGATCCTGATAAGAAGACACGATGAGAAGACAAGAAAGCTCTCTGCATATCTTTTCCCCGGAAGGACAGGGGAGATGGTGCTTTCGGGTGAAAGAACAGAAAACATGTGAGCAGGATTAGACCAATGAAGAGAGAGAAAGATGTTGTATTTTACAAGAGCCTTCTGTTTAAAGGCGGCATAATAGTGCTTGCAGCGCTGATTCTTTCTATTGTCATAGGTGCACTGGACACCTATTACCTGGTGATGAGGCAGGAGCAGGAAGCTGCACTTAAAAAAACTGAGGATGTTTGCATTATAATCAAGACCGCATTTAAGGATGAAACCGTGGAGTGGTTTCTTGATTATTGTGAGAAAAATTATGAAAAGATGCGCTTTTTGTCTTTAGAAGAAAGTCATGACAGGGATGCAATGGAGGCGTACAGACAGACTTACGAGGAGGCTATTTCTACTTTCGTCTGGGATTCTGACAAGATCACTCCCGAATATCTTGAAAAATTGTCAGAAGAGGATCAGCTTCTTTTTGCCGAAGTCTGGTACAACGGCAGACTGTCAGGAGTTGATGCTGGTTTCAACTTGCAGGAAAATGATGCCTTGGATAAAACTGACCTGGATTATGCTGTATTTAAATATATTGGCAATGATCAGGCTTTTGTATATTTTGGGAATAGCAGATTCGATTCTGATGGAACAGAAATAGGGGATGTAATTCCCTTTACCCCAGAGAAACATCCTATTGCTTCTCAGGTTATTGAGACAGGAATGACTCCTCATAAGGTTGAGCATATCAGGTCTACAGTAGATGGAAAGGAATATCTGTATGCATGCTGGCCTCTTGTGCTTAATGGAAAAGTGAAGGCCGTAGCTGCTCTGCAGTATCCCTGGTCTGATACCCAGAAGAACCTGATAGATAGGATTCTACATGTGGGCGGAAGGGTGCTTGCCTACCTGATATTTGCATTTGTGATTCTGGTAATCATATTTTACATGATGGTTTTCAGGCCCATAAGAAAACTTCAGATGCAGATACGCGAGTATTCAGAAAAAAAGGACAGCGAAGTTGTTGGAAATGAGCTCCTGGAAATAAACGGCCGTGACGATGAAGTCGGTTCTCTTTCCAGAGATGTCACAGATCTGACAAAAGAGGTGGACCGCTATGTGGGAGAGGTCTGCACACTTGCTGAGGAGAAAGCCGCAGTCGGTGCGGCACTTTCAGTTGCGACCCAGATCCAGGCTGATGCACTGCCCAAAAATTTTTCTGAATATTCGGAAAGAAAAGAGTTTGCTTTTCATGCCATGATGAAACCATCTCTTGAAGTGGGTGGGGATTTCTACGATTTCTTTATGATAGATGATGATCATCTGGCGCTTGTGATAGCGGATGTTTCAGATAAAGGTGTTCCCTCTGCACTGTTTATGATGAAGGTGCAGACCATGATAAGGGTTCTGTACAAGGTAGATAACAGGATCAACCATCCCAGTCAGCTGTTTGAGATCATCAATAACAGCTTGGATAAAAATAATACCATGGGAATGTTTGTTACGGTCTGGATGGGAATTCTGGAGATTTCCACAGGAAAGATGGCATGCTCCAATGCGGGGCATGAATATCCGGCAATTCTCCGTGCAGATTCTGATACGGATGAAAATGGTTTTTCCCTTTATAAAGTACCCCATTCTCCGCCGATTGCCGTATTCTCAGGAGTGCCTTTCATCAATGAGGACATCGAGCTTCATAAAGGAGACGTGCTCTTTGTATACACAGATGGAGTTACTGAGGCAGCGGATGAAAATGCAGAGCTCTTTGGCGAGACAAGAATGGTCACAGCGCTTAATGAACTTAGAGGCGAAAGCCCTGAGGGAATAGTAAATGGCATGCTTGACAGGATTGAGAGGTTCAGTGGCGAAGGCAATCAGTTTGATGACATCACCATGTTGTGCCTTAAGTACAACGGGCCGTCGTGATTTTGTGGAAGTGCATTATTACTGAATAAACAGGAGCCTGGTACCGTCCAAGAACGCGGAGCGTGATGGGGGAACGGTACTGGCAACCGACCGGATTAAGTCAGATATAAACTGACGCTTTTAGAGGAGGATAAACATAAGATGGCAGAGACGATTTTTATAGCTCCGGAGCGCATAGACAGACTTAGCTCAGGAAAGGTCCAGGAAGAGCTGGATGCGCTTCTTGATGGCGGCGCGACAGACCTGGTAGTCGACATGAAGGACCTTAAGTACCTCAGTTCTGCAGGGCTCCGCGTTCTTCTAGGTGCCAAGAAGCGCATAGGAAAAGACGGCACCTTTATCCTGGCCAATGTCCCCGGCTCGATCAGGGAACTGCTTGATGTAACAGGCTTATCAGCCTTCATGAAGATGCGCTGACCCAGCGCCATTTAGCCCCTGCGATGGCCCAGGGGGACGGGGTTAGCGGTCCATTTTTGGCCCTAGGGTGGCCCAGGGGGACGGGGTTAGTGGTCCATTTTGCCCCTGGGGAAATGAACCATGGGGACAGGGTTAGTGGTCCATTACGCGTAGATATGTCACATACAATAGAGCATCTGATGTCACCTGCATGGTGGATTTGTACCGGTTATTCATTTTTTAAGGCACCAAGCCTGAATTTAAGAACAACCGGATTGTGATCAGATGCCTTAAAATCATAATCAATAGTTTCCATACTCTCAATGTCTATATTCTTCGATACCAGAAAGCCATCGATCACATAGAACTGGAAAGAGGATTTGTCTGCACCCGCATAAGGTTCTGCAAGCGATCTGCAGCTTGCTGTATCCGCGTCCATGCAGATATTGAAATAATCATCAAAGGAATCCGCATCAATTATTCCCGCCTGCCAGTTGCCCTCAAAGACAGGAAATTTTGATGTGTCCAGATTAGAGAAGGTCTGGTTAAAATCGCCCCCTGCAATAACATAATTGCCCTTTTCGCATTCCTGCTCCAAGAACGTCTTAAGAAGTGCAGTCTGCTCAGCCTTCCCTTCCCCGGAATCATAGGCCTCAAGATGAAGATTGACAAGCACCAGCTCTTTTCCTGTTTCTTCTATGGGAATTCTGCTTACGAGAAGGCACCTCTTAAGGTTCCCGACTCTAAACGGCCACTTAAACGGACAGGGAAGGGCTATTCTTTCAGCATTTTCAATATCATAAGCCGACAATGTTAATAATCCGCCATCAACCTTTCCTATTGGCGGAACCGGATATGGAACGAATGGAACCTTATAGTTAAGGGCAAAAGCGCTGCTGGCTCCGGCCATTGAAGATGCAATCTCATCAGCTTCATTTATTCTGTGGGATCTGTCGGAATTCCTGTCAACTTCCTGAAAAAATGCAAAATCAGGTGATTCTTTATCAAGAACCTCCTTTATTCCTCTGATATTCTGTTCTACGCGATCCCTGTCGGCAGTATTTACACCTTTCCCACCATCCATGAAAAAGTCTGCATTATCACCAAGAGCTGCATAACCTATATTCCAGGTGACAATGGTGTAGCTGTCGCCTGTAGAATCTATCGTCCTTTCATTGTGAACCGGTTCCACTATCTCTATGGCATCCGGCCTGTATTCAACAAGTATTACACTTGGCGGAGAAAGCTATATGGAAAGATTTTCGAAGAAGGTCAGAGAACTACGGTGGAGGTGGTCTGTGGCGTCAATAAATACCGATTAAATTTAAGACCTGACTCATATGCTGATTGTCGGAAAGGATCAAGAATGGATTACGTGACCTGCCTGCGTAAATATGAGAGATACAAATGGTATAATGTGAACTTCCTAACTTTTTGAGAAGGCAGCTCCTTATCTGATCACTGATCACCAGCAGGAGCTGCCCTTTATTATCTGTTTATTTTTATTTGAATAGTTCCATCTGATCTTTGGATATCTGCATACATACTCCAATCCATCCTTTCATCACCTCCGAATGCCATTATAAGCATTCGGCAGCAATATTTATATGATGGCTGAAAAATATCGAAAAAGTGTCGATTACAAACTGCCGAAATA
>JAILJR010000027.1 GCA_024694565.1 Butyrivibrio sp.
GCAGTTACATATCCTGAAATTGCAAGAATGCAGACAAAGGCTGTTATCCGTGCAGCTCTCGAAGTTCAGAAGAATCATCCTGACTGGAACGTTAAGCCTGAGATCATGATTCCTCTTGTATGTGAGATCAAAGAGCTTAAGTTCGTTAAGCAGATTGTTGTAGAGACAGCTGATGCTGAGATCGAGAAGGCAGGCGCTAAGCTTGATTATGAAGTAGGTACAATGATCGAGATTCCAAGAGCTGCTCTTACAGCTGATGAGATCGCTAAGGAAGCTGACTTCTTCTGCTTCGGAACAAACGACCTTACACAGATGACATTTGGTTTCTCACGTGATGATGCAGGCAAGTTCCTGAACGCATACTATGACACCAAAATCTTTGAGAACGATCCATTTGCTAAGCTGGATCAGACAGGTGTAGGCAAGCTCATGGAGATGTCCATCAAGCTTGGAAAGCCTGTTAATCCTAAGCTTCACGTTGGTATCTGCGGAGAGCATGGCGGAGATCCTTCATCTGTTGAGTTCTGCCACAAGATCGGACTTGACTATGTATCCTGCTCACCATTCCGCGTACCTGTTGCAAGACTTGCTGCTGCACAGGCTGCAATCGCTGAGAAGGCTGCCAAGAAGTGTGACAACTGCTCAGAGAGTAATGACACAACAAAGAAGTCTATAGTTGATGATGAGACAAAGGCAAAGCTCGAGGAACTGGCTAAGAAAGCCAATGAAGTTGCCAAAGAGCTTGCTGAGCAGTCAGCTGATGTAGCAAAGGCTGGTTTTGAGGGACTTAAGGCCGGTATCGAAGCTGCAAAAAAGGCTTACAAGGATAATCGCAAGGGCTGATTTATCTGATATGGATTTTTATCAAAGGGGAGTTGTCTTTTGACAACTCCTCTTTTCATTCTTGAGTTAATTTAGTATCATGAAATTATTCATTGAATAATTTTTTGTGTACAGACAGAGTCTTTCCGTCAATATAATCCGGCTGCACGTTGGCTGAACACATTTTGGGAGTACAGATGGAACAGAAGAGAATCTCTATAAGGCGAAGAATACAGATCATTATTTTTCTTATGATGATAGCACTTATTATTACGATTGGTGCAGTAGTCATTATGAGCATGCTTCATATAAAGCATAATGCAGAGCATGTGCTTGTCAGAAGAATGGAATATAATCTTTCGAATACTGTCCATAATAAGGCTGATTTTGCCAGCGCTCAGTTTAAGCGCTTCACTAGCTACACAGCAACGCTCCAGGAATATATTAACGATCTCTATGCGCATCCGGAGAATTATTCTGAACGTGAAATACTGCCTCCCAATATGGATCAGAAGGATGTTTATACGACAAAGAGGTATATAGCTGACAAAAGCATTTCCTACAGGGAGCTTGAAAAAGAATGTAAGCTTCTCGGCAATGTAGAAAATTTGTTCATGCCTATTATCATGCAGAACAGCGAAGAGATTCTTGCAGTTTATGTGAGCACAGAATCCGGAATACAGATATCTACCGATGGTGATTCAGATATAACAGCCAACGAGGATGGAAGCGAAGTCTATTTTGATTATTTCGAAAGACCATGGTATAAGATGGCTAAGGAGAAAAATGAGATATCCTTTACCAATGTATATGAGGATACCTTCAAAAGGGGATATATGATCACCTGTGCAGCGCCCATCTATGATGCGGAAAACAAATTTGCAGGTGTGGTCTGTATCGATATGCTTATAGACAACCTCTATTCTACATTGGTGGATTTTGATGTGATGGAGGGCGAAGGCGATTACGCATTTCTGATAGATGGAAATGGTTATGCTGTAGCACCCGAGTACAGTGGGATGAATGTAAAAAATGATGAGAAGATAACCGATGAAATCAGCGATAAAATGTTAAGCGGTGAGTCGGGGGTAGCTCTTTCTTCATCATCAATTTATTATGCCTTCGCACCTATAGAAGGAATTGACTGGACAATGTGTCTGCATGTGCCGCAAAAGACTGTCCTTGCACCGGTACATGATATCGATATAATGGTTCAGGCATCCATAGCACTTTTATTTTTTATTTTCATTTTTGTTGCCATATTCATGACTTTTATGGTGAGACGCTTTGCCCTCAGTATTACCGAACCGCTTTATGCTCTCAGGCAGGATGCAAATATTATAAGTAGCGGAGATCTGTCTCACAAAGCAAAAGTATATTACAACGATGAAGTTGGAGATCTGGCCATGAGTATAAACAATATGGCTGCTTCACTTAGTGACTATGTAGAAAATCTGACTGCTGTCACGGCTGAAAAGGAGAGAATCGGTACCGAGCTTGGAGTCGCAACTCAGATACAGGCTGATATGCTTCCAAGAATATTTCCTCCATTTCCCGAGAAGAAGGAATTTGATCTCTATGCAACCATGGATCCTGCGAAGTATGTCGGAGGAGATTTCTATGACTTCTTCCTGATTGATGATGATCATCTTTGTATGGTAATGGCAGACGTCTCCGGAAAAGGTGTTCCTGCCGCTCTTTTCATGGTAATCGCCAAAACGCTGATAAAGAACAGGGCGACAATGGGAGGAACTCCATCAGAAATTCTGTCCTATACCAATGAACAGTTGTGTGAGGGAAATGATGCAGAGCTCTTTGTTACTGTATGGATCGGAATACTGGAGATTTCTACAGGAAAGGGGATTGCAGCAAATGCGGGGCATGAACATCCTGTTATCATGCGTGCAGGCGGCGACTATGAGCTTGTAAAGTACCGCCATTCGATGGCTGTGGCAACTATTCCGGGTATCAGATTTAATGAGCATGAGTTTGAACTTCATCCCGGGGACAGATTGTTCGTATACACTGATGGTGTACCTGAGGCAACAAATGCAGATAACGTACTCTTCGGTGATGAGAGAATGCTGGAGGTTCTCAAT
Organism: Butyrivibrio sp.; assembly: GCA_024694565.1. Classification (GTDB taxonomy): domain Bacteria; phylum Bacillota; class Clostridia; order Lachnospirales; family Lachnospiraceae; genus Butyrivibrio. The sequence continues at coordinate 2,922 of JAILJR010000027.1, forward strand.
TCCCACAAGGAATGTACGGTGAAAGATATACTTGTAGAAATGAAGAAATCCATAGATTTGTTTGTTGGAAAAGCACCTCAGTTTGACGACATAACAATGCTTATGCTGTACTACTATGGAAATGAGGGATGAGAAATATATTAAAAAATGCTAAAGCGTTTCTATTTCTACCATAAACAACAGATTTTGTTTATAATAGATATAGTATGATTAGGTATAGTGGGTGAATTATGGCAGCTATAGACAACGACAGAACAGGAACAAGCAGTTCATATTCCGGACTTGACAGCTTTGGGGGCAATTCCTATGAGAAGGAACTTGCCCTCTGTAAGGAACTGGGAGCGGATGTCAACAAGTTAAAGGCTATGAAATTCAATACCCTTCAGCTTGCTGAGATAAGAAAGGGTATAACAGACAAGGTCGATGTTTCAAAGTACATGGACCCTTCTTTGTCGTGGACAGCAATGGAGGAGATGCGCCTTGAGATGTATCAGGGGATAGACATGTCCTCATACAGACAACAGGGGTTTGACACACTTCAGCTATCACAGATCAGACAGGGAATATCAAGTGGAATTGACGTTTCTGTTTATGCTCAGAAGAAGTATTTCGCTGACCAGATGAGAGAGATAAGGCTTGGACTTGTAAAGGATGGCGGAGTTCCGGTTATCTTTTACCAGGATCCGGCTTTCGATGCCCTGCAGATGCGCGAGATCAGAAAGGGTCTTCAGGCCGGAATAGATATTTCCAAATATGCATATGTCTCTATGCCATACATGAAGATGAGGGCAATAAGGGAAAGTGCCGAGGATGGTCTTTTCTTTGACATGACTGATATAGAGAGATACAACGCCGGGATTTTAAGACAGATTCACAAGGCTTATCTGGATAAGGTTGATATTTCAAAGTATATAAAAGACAGATTTGATGAAGAACAGCTCGAGCAGGTAAGAATAGCTCTGAAGGAGCAGCTGCCTATAGAAAAGTATATAACCGGTGATATGCGTGGCGATGCCATCAAGGAGATAAGGCTTGGACTTGAGGATGGCGTAGATGTAAATCAGTATGCCGATGCTGCCTATGGCTGGCAACAGATGGCAGAGATGCGAACAGGACTTGAGCATCAGATTGATATTACCCCCTACTGTAAGCCGCTTTATCAGGCCGATCAGATGAGGGAGATAAGGCTGGGTCTTGAGGCCGGCCTTGATATCAGAAGGTTCTCATCCATGATGTATACTGCAAAGGATATGCGCAGGATACGTGAGAGGATGATGGCAGGCGACTTTGACGCTGACAAATCCGTAAAGAGTGCCGTTTCGGGAGTTGTAGTTGGCGGAAGGATTTCAGAGGAAGATGCCTTTGTAAATATGATGATGGCACATAAGGATACTTATATAGCCTTTGAGGAAAACTATATGATGTGTTTCCTCACGCTTCCTGCCAGAATGGATGGAAGAAAGTATACCGAGCAGGTGCTGCTTAAATTCCTGGAGAAAAATAAGGTAATATTTGGAATTGACAAGGCCGCAGTCAAGAAGCTGGCAGATGACGGACAGCCTGTTATCAGAAGTCTTGTGGCCGTAGGTCAGGAAGTTGTACATGGTGCCAATGGTCACTATGAATATTTCTTTAACACAAAGGTCAACACCGAACCTGAGATAATGAGAGATGGTAGTGCAGACCTTTCCAAAATTGAATGCCTTCAGCAGGTCAAGGTAGGTGACAGGATTGCTCTCTATCACAAGGCAACCAGAGGAAGCGATGGTTATGATGTTTTGGGCAGATTTATTAAAGCTGTACCGGGAAGAGAGATTCCTATTCTGAAGGGCACTGGCTTTATGATCATGAATGACAGGGTAAGCTATGTCGCAACCTACACAGGCGCCATCTCGATGGTAGACGGTAAGGTTGAGATTAAGAAGCTGATGGTTGTTCAGGAGGTAAGAATCACAGACAAGAAGATCAAGTACGATGGCACTGTTTTTGTTGTCAAAGATGTTTATTCCGGAAGCACCATAGAAGCTACCGGAGATGTTATAGTAGGCGGGCATATGGAAAGCTCTGAGATAATTGCCGGGGGAAGTGTAATTATAAAGGGTGGTGTAACCTGTCCCATCAGAGGCGGAGTAAATGCTCAGGGAGATGTTTCGGCCAAGTACTTTGAGGGTGCTACGATCATTGGCTGCAATATATCTGCCAACTACTTTATCAACTGCAAAATAGAAGCCAAGGGTATGGTACAGACCTATGGCAGAGTTGGAATGATATACGGCGGAACCATTAACAGCCTTTATGGTGTGGAGACGGCATGTGTTGGCAACAAGACAGGTGCTAAGACAATCATAAACCTTGGTGTTAACACCACAATTCTCGCCAAGTACAATAACCTGCGCAAGACTCTGGGCCGCGAAGAGGAGCAGCTTGCTACCCTCAATAAGGAGAAGGACAGGCTCAAGGATGTAGGAGGTGGCGACAGGCAGATTATGCAGTGGAAGGTAAAGATCAATGCTGCTGTGGCAACCAAGGAATCCAGACTCAAGGAACTTCGTGAAGAGATGAGAGTCCTTGAGGGCGAGATAAGTAAGGGTAATGGAGCACAGGCAGTCATAACTGAGATAGCTTATGCAAATACGATCTTTGTGATTTCAGGGGTCATCTACAGACTTGAAGCTGACCGAAAGACCTACGACAAGATGATCTTCCGCGTTGATGCACGGAGGGAAAATATAGTGGTGTTATGAGCGATATTCAATATTTGCAATAAAGTTGCCGGCCGAAATAGGAGTTCACGGTGCAGATGTTTTGCATCGGATAAACTATTTGGCCAGGCAATTTTTTTGTGTTTCGGCAGTTTTTCTTTATTGTAGGGGAAAGAAGGGGGAATTTTGGTAAAATGTGCGGTTGTGTTTAAAGTTATTGTATGTTAAGTTTTGTTTATAATTTTTTGTGCTTTAAAATGATGAAGTGAAGAATGAAAAAACTAAGAGATTAGGGAGATGGATTATGGCACAGCTATGGGGTGGCAGATTTACGGGAAGTATTAATGAACTGGCATGGGGATTTAATGCATCTATTTCCTTTGATAAGAGGTTCCTGGAGGTAGATGTGCGTGGGAGCAAGGCCCATGCGACTATGCTTGCAAAGCAGGGAATTATTACCGACAAGGAGAGAGATGATATTGTCAGGGGCCTTGATGAGATCCTTGAGGAGGTTAAGGAAGGAAAGCTTGAGATAACAGATAAGTATGAGGATATTCATTCTTTTCTTGAGGCAAATCTCATTGAAAAGGTTGGAGATGCCGGCAAGAAGGTGCATACAGGCCGCAGCAGGAACGATCAGGTCGCCCTTGACATGAGGCTGTATGCAAGGGATGAGGTTGTGGAAATGGCAGGCCTTCTGGAAAAGCTCCTTCGTACTCTTGAAAAGCTGATGGAAGAGCATCTTTATACCTATATGCCGGGCTTTACCCATCTGCAGAAGGCTCAGCCGGTTACTCTTGCTCACCATTTGGGGGCATATTTTGAGATGTTCAAAAGAGATCTTCTCAGAATGAAGGATATATACAACAGGATGAACTATTGCCCGCTTGGAGCCGGTGCGCTGGCCGGTACTACCTATCCTCTTGACCGTGAGTATACCGCCGGGCTTCTTGGATTTTTCGGGCCTACGCTCAACAGTATGGATTCGGTATCAGACAGGGATTATCTGATAGAATTCATGTCTGCGATGTCTACAATAATGATGCATCTTTCAAGGTTTTCTGAGGAGATAATCATCTGGAACAGCAATGAGTACAGATTTGTAACAATAGATGATGCCTATTCCACGGGTTCGAGTATAATGCCCCAGAAGAAAAATCCGGACATTGCAGAGCTCGTGCGCGGCAAGACAGGCAGGGTATACGGCAATCTGATATCACTTCTGACTACAATGAAGGGAATTCCTCTGGCGTACAACAAGGACATGCAGGAGGACAAGGAGGTATTCTTTGATTCAGTGGACAATGTGAGCAACTGCATCATACTCTTTACAGACATGCTTGCCACAGTAAAATTCAATAAAGAAAATATGGAAAAGAGTGCTGCCCTGGGCTATACTAATGCCACAGACGCAGCGGACTATCTTGTCAACAAGGGAATGCCCTTCAGAGATGCCCATTCGGTAATAGGGCGACTGGTTCTCTACTGCATAGACAAGAACTCATCTATAGACGACCTGACGCTGTCAGAGCTAAAAGAGTTCTCACCTCTGTTTGAAGAAGACATCTACGAAGCCATATCACTGAAGACCTGTGTAGAAAAGCGCCTGACCCAGGGAGCCCCCAGCCCCACCTCAATGCAAAACGCCCTCAACTCAAACAAACAGTTCCTAAATAACTTCAAAATAAAGGAGTGATAAAGAGGACAAAAGTCCCCGTACCGCGCATAAAAATCACCGGCTTAATCTGAGCCCTCGCGCACTTTTTAATCGACAAATTAAATACCTGAGTGAGGGGTGGACAAATATATGTACTGACTGGGCCGATTTGATTTTTATGCTCGATACCCATAATCATGCCACAATCTCCGCGCATAAAAATCACCGGAGGACCAGGCAGCACATATATTTGTCCACCCCGGACCATAATACAAAGGAGGAGAAAAAATGAGCGAAAAATTAAAAGTTGCCGTATTAGGCGGAACCGGAATGGTAGGTCAGCGTTTCATATCCATCCTAAACAATCATCCCTGGTTCGAAGTCAAGACCGTAGCAGCAAGTCCCAGGTCAGCCGGTCAGACCTATGAAGAGGCTGTTCAGGGCAGATGGAAGATGGACGATCCGATTCCTGAAGCAGTAGCTAAAATGGTCATCAAGGATGTTACTGATGTTAAAGGGGTTTCAGAGGATGTAGACTTTGTCCTTTCAGCGGTAAATATGTCCAAGGATGAGATCAAGCACATTGAAGAGGAGTATGCCAAGACTGAAACTCCTGTAGTTTCCAACAACAGTGCACACAGATGGACTCCTGACGTCCCGATGATCATCCCTGAAATAAATCCTGAGCACATGGATGTCATTGAGTTCCAGAAAAAGAGACTTGGCACAACAAAGGGGTTCATTGCAGTAAAGCCAAACTGTTCAATTCAGAGCTATACACCTGCCCTTACTGCATGGAAAGAATTTGAACCCTACGAGGTTGTTGCCACAACCTATCAGGCAATTTCAGGTGCAGGAAAGAACTTTGACGAGTGGCCTGAAATGGTTGGTAATGTTATACCTTTTATTTCAGGAGAGGAAGAGAAATCCGAGAAGGAGCCTCTCAGAATCTGGGGTAAGATCGAGAATGGTGTGATAGTTCCCGCAGATGATGTCAGGATCACTTGTCAGTGCATCAGAATTCCGGTACTTTACGGACATACTGCAGCTGCATTTGTTAAGTTCAAAAAGAATCCCACAAAGGATCAGCTCATAGAGAAGCTCGAGAGCTTTTCCGGACTTCCACAGAAGCTGGAGCTTCCCAGTGCGCCTAAACAGTTTATACAGTACATGCAGGAGGATAACAGACCTCAGGTTACTCTTGATGTCAACTACGAGGGCGGCATGGGAGTCAGCATAGGAAGACTTCGTGAAGATACGATCTACGACTGGAAGTTTGTAGGACTTTCGCACAACACTCTTCGCGGCGCTGCAGGCGGTGCTGTTGAATGTGCAGAGCTTCTCAAGGCAAGCGGATATATAAATAAAAAGTGATAGCCTATGGAAGAGCAAAGAAAGACTGATCTGGCCTTTTTTAACAGATATTATGAGAGTTCAAACTCCGGTATTCTTGTGGTCTACGGCCACAGGAATGTGGAGTTTGATTCTATTATTTTTAAGTTCATTGAGAATAGGCGAAGCTTTTATTATTCGGCGCGAAGTGTCTCAGAGAAGGAGCAGATTTTTCTCTGGTCAAGGGAGCTTGAACGCGAAGGAGGGCGGCTTGAAGATAAAGCTTCCTACAGGGATGTGCTGTCTCTTGCCCTTAACAGCAGCGGCAGAAACCCGGTTATCTTTGTAATCAGAAATTTTGAATATATAATTAAGACCTCAGATTCTTTCATGAGAGACTTGACAGAGACTGTAAAGAAAACAAAAGATTTCAGACAGATCCTTGTGCTTCTTGTGAGCAATGATGTCTCCTGGGTCGAGAACAGTATGGTATCAGGTCTCGGAGAGTATTCACCCGAGGTTTCGGGAATCAGAAAGATAAAGCCATTGTCTTTTGCTGAAATGCGCAGCCACTTTGGAAATATGTCATATGTGGATGTTGTACTGTCTTACTCGGTACTTGGGGGACAGACACTTCTGTGGCGCTATTTTGATGATAAGCTTACGTTTAAAGAGAATATCATAAAGAATATTCTGGACCCCGGAACATTTTTGTCAGGAGAAGCAATACGGCTCACGGACAAGTGCCTCCGCGAAACTGCAGTTTATCACACACTGCTTTCAGAGATGGCAAGGGGTGTGAGTAAGCTTAATGACCTTTATCATTACACCGGTTTTTCCCGTGCCAAGATATCTGTTTATCTGAAGACACTTATCCATCATGACTTTGTTTACAAGGCATATTCCTTTGGAAATGCAGGTCGGGAGAATGTGATGAAAGGGGTCTACAAGATTGCAGATCCGTTTCTTGATTTTTACTTCAGATTTATATTTCCGAATGAAAGCTGCCTTATGCAGTTTCCAGCTGAGCAGTTCTACAATGAATTTATTGCACCCGGGATCTGCAGCTATGCAAATGAGTACTTCAAGCTTGTATGCAGGGAGTACATATTCGGCTTGTGGGAGAAGGGCTTCCTTGGCTTTGATATCGAGGAAGAGGGTGAGTGGATCGGCAAGGAGGGCAATATCGATATAATTGTCCAGGGCGAGATGGGAGATACAGCCTTCGGAATCTGTGCACTTGAAAGACGCCTGACTCATGCAGACCTCGAGAAGCTCTTATACTGTGCAAAGAAGGCAAGACTTGAATGTGATGCAATATATCTTTTTTCAACACAAGGGTTTGATGAATGGCTCTGTGATG
>JAILJR010000032.1 GCA_024694565.1 Butyrivibrio sp.
TCGCCATGCCTTTGAGGACTTAGGCATGCAGAAGGTCTGGATCGGATATTATGAAGGCAATACGAAATCAAAGCGCGTCCAGGAGAAATGCGGATTTAAATATCAATGGCGGTCAGAGAATGTGGATGTGCCGCTGATGCATGAGAAGAGGACTGGCCATGTAAGCCTGATGACGAAGGAAGACTGGGAGGCCAGAGCAAAAAAATGATGGAATGAGGGAATTATTGTAAAGATGAAGCTTAAGATTGCATTGCTCCAATTACTTCCGGGAGTGAGTTTAGAAGAACAATTGAATATAGGTAAAGCGGCCTGCATAAAGGCGAAAGACATGGGCGCTGATATTGCACTGTTCCCAGAGATGTGGAGTGATGGCTATTATCTGCCGCAGGAAGAAGGCGCTGTGGACAATCTGGCCATTTCAGAAGACAGTGAATTTATTATTTCATTCTGTTCCCTTGCAAAAGAACTGCAGATGGCAATAGGTATCACATTTCTTGAAAAAAGTGAATCGAAGCCGCTTAATTCCATGATTCTCTTCGATAAAAGCGGAACCCTCAAACTGCACTACTCTAAGGTACATACCTGCGCTTTTGCAGATGAAAAAGTCCTTTCATCCGGCGAGGATTTTTATGTAACAGATCTGGATACAGGCAGAGGAACGGTAATGATTGGCTCCATGATCTGCTTTGACAGAGAGTTTCCTGAGAGTGCAAGGATTCTTATGCTGAAAGGTGCTGAGGTTATTCTTGCACCAAATGCCTGCCCGATGGAAATAAACAGGCTGGCAGCTCTGCGTACCAGAGCATACGAGAACAAGGTTGCAATAGCTACCTGTAATTATCCGAAGGGGCAGCCGGATTGCAACGGTCATTCCACTCTCTTTGATGGGGTGGCATGGCTGAGGAATGAGCCTGGAGTCAGAGATATGTGTACCCTTGAAGCGCCGGAAGAGGAAGGAATATATCTTGCAGAGATAGATATGGATATGCTCCGAGACTACAGGAAACATGAAGTGATGGGTGAAAAATACAGGCATCCTGATAAGTATAGAATCATTGCGAATGATGGAACAAGCTGCAGGAGCAGCTGACAGCTTTGGGCTGAGGTTTGGAGCCAGAATGCAGATGGGAGATGGCGATGAACAGCTTGAGAGGAAAAACGGCGATTGTTACCGGTGCCAATTCCGGCATGGGATTTGCAACAGTAAAAGCTCTTGCTGATGCAGGCGCACATGTGATCATGCTCTGCAGAGACAAAGAGCGCGGGAAGGATGCCCTGTTAAAGCTTAAGGAAGATCCTCACCGCAGCCTGGATCTTATCTTATGCGACCTTGGAGACTTTTCTTCAATCCGTGCGTTTACAGAGGAAGTAAAAAGAAAGTACAGGCATATTGATATTCTTGTAAATAATGCCGGCTTTATATCGCTTGATCGTCAGGAAACAAAAGAAGGTGTTGAAAGACAGTTCGGTATCAATCATCTGGGGCATTTTCTGCTGACTTTAAGCCTCCTTTGCCGCATGGGTGAAGGAAGCCGGATCGTGGTTGTGGCATCCGGTGCGCACAAAACAGGGCGCATTCATTTTAATGACATAAACCTGCACAGAGGGTTCAATGTCATCAAGGCCTATTCGCAGAGCAAGCTCGCGAATGTACTGTTTACGAAAGAACTTGCCCGGCGCCTTAAAAAGAGGGGAATTACGGTGAACTGCTGTCATCCCGGCGCTGTGGCAACCAACATGGGCGTTGACAGGAAAACCGGTTTTGGAAGGACCATAACCAGGATGCTGAAGCCTTTCTTCCTGACTCCGGAAGAGGGGGCTAAGACTGCCATTTTTCTGGCATCCGATGAATCCGTCGGAAATATAACAGGGGAGTATTTTTACAAATGTAAGGTCGCACGGTCATCCAGACGTTCAAAAGATCCATGCCTTGCCCGGAAACTGTTTCTGCTCAGTATGAAAATGACTGGAATCAACAAAACCAGTGATTGCTTTTTTCGGAGGGTATAGAGATGTGGTTTTGGCTGGCGCTTGCTTCAGCGGTTTTTGCCGCACTGACATCCATATTAGCAAAAGTAGGAATCGAAGGCGTTGGTTCTAATCTTGCGACCGCAATCCGGACAATGGTCGTAGTCGTCATGGCGTGGGGGATGGTATTCATTACACACCAGCAGGGTGGCATCCGGTCGATCAGCCAGAAGAGCTGGG
>JAILJR010000034.1 GCA_024694565.1 Butyrivibrio sp.
GGTAATCTTCCTTACAGCCAAGGATGACAAGGAGAGCGTGATCAGGGTGCTGAACTTAAAGCCTGCCAAGTATCTTTTAAAGTCCATGCCAAAGGAAAAGCTTATCGGTTCGATCGATGACTTTTTCACGGTTTTTGACAGCAAGAACCAGTAGGCTTTACAGGTGCATCCTTTCAATCTTTATGATGTTGAGGTCAAAAGTCACCTTGTGTCGCCAGGGCTGTGCATATTGTACAATCACTTCGGGCACGCTTTCGCTCCTGCTCGCTGGTAGCGGTACTAAGAGGCCAAAGTACGGTCTCTAAGTACCGACCGCTCACAAGGGCCTCTCATTTGCTTGTGCAATATGCACAGCCACGGAGCCACCAGGTGACTTTTGACCTCAACCTCATCTTTATAAAAGAAATAAACATACATAAGGGGGAACTATGATCTCAAAACTAATTGACAAGATTCAGAAAACAGGTGCTCCGATCGTGGTGGGGCTTGATCCGAAGCTTTCGTATATTCCCGGAAGGATACTTGACAGATGCTTCGGGGAGAAGGGGAAAAACCCTGAGGGAGCCGCCGAGGCGCTCTGGCAGTTCAACAAGGAGATCGTGGACAGTGTCTGTGACCTGGTTCCCGCTGTAAAGCCTCAGATTGCCATGTATGAGGAGCTTGGGATCCCGGGACTTATTGCATTTAAGAAAACAGTTGATTACTGCAGGGAAAAGGGACTCATTGTCATCGGCGATGTAAAGAGGGGAGATATCGGATCAACCTCGGAGTCCTATGCAGTGGGGCACCTTGGAAGTGTTGAGATTGATGGACAGAAATACAGCGGATTTGATGAGGATTTCGCCACTGTTAATCCATATCTTGGTTCGGACGGAGTAAAGCCCTTCATCGATGTATGCAACAGGGAAGATAAGGGAATCTTTGTTCTGGTCAAGACCTCCAATCCATCCAGCGGAGAGTTCCAGGACAGGCTGATTGACGGCCGTCCGCTCTATGAGATAGTGGGTGAGCAGGTTGAGAAGTGGGGACAGATGAGTATGGATGGTTCCTACAGCAATGTGGGCGCTGTTGTTGGCGCCACTTACCCTGAGATGGGAAAGGTGCTCAGGTCTGTGATGCCTCACGCCTTCATTCTGGTTCCGGGGTACGGAGCACAGGGAGGTAAGGGAAAGGATCTGGTTCATTTCTTTGACAAGGATGGACTTGGAGCCATTGTCAATTCCTCCAGAGGAATAATTGCTGCCTGGAAGAGTGCTTCCTACAGCGAGTTTTCTGACGGACGCGTCGGTGATGCGGCCAGAGCAGCTGTTCTTGATATGAAAAAAGATATCTGTGATGCAATTAATTTCTGATTGTATTCACTATTCTGCGTAAATAGTGTTACAATTGATTTAATAGTGTCTGGGGAGAATGGTGTGGGGATGAAGGCTTTTACCCGTACTTTTGACGGCACAGGAAAATAAGATTACGTTAGGAGGTAACATGCGACAGATAGAGAGTGAGCACATAAAAATTGCATATTTGGAAGCCAGGTTTGATGTGGCTAACAAGGTTATTGATGACTTCATATTTGAAGCCGGGCTAAAGGGTAAAAGTGCTCTCAGACTAAGGCTTTTGTGCGAAGAGGTTCTGCGTCTTGCAAAGTCGATAATCGGGTTTGAAATCTGCGACTTCTGGCTGGAAGGAAACAGCAGGGTTGTAAGGATACACTTTGAGACAGTCAATCATCTTGACGAGGCCAAACAGCAGGAACTCATATCTGTGTCTTCGAGCGGCAGCAACAGTGAGGAGGAAGGATTCTTTGGAATACTCAGGTCCATGTTCACCATGCAGGGACTTCACGAGGAGCGCTGGTCACTGAAGGATTATCAGGATGAGATAAGGCAGAGAAGAGAGAATGACAAATATGCCCAGGAGGCATGGGAAGATCTGGAGAGATCGCTGGTTGCAAACCTTGCTGATGATATTGAAGTTGGAATTACCAAGAAAAAGATAACAATGGTTGTTACCAAGGACTTCTCTGAGGCACTCAGTACCGTTGGATCAAGGGTTCCCGAGATCACTACACAGTATACCTTTGTGGACAGCTCCAAGATTGGAAGTGAAGAGATCTTTGACAAGGCAGATGAGCTGATCGCAGATCTTGAGCTGTCAAAGAAGAACGCCATCCATATGAAGCTTCTTTTTGAGGAGACTGTAGGAATGCTCAAGCAGCTCACCTGTGACTATCATGCAGCCATCTGGTTTGAAAAATACAGGACAGAGTGCGCAATAATGGTTACAGGAAAGACAGAAATGGACGTAGACAAGAAGGTAGGTCTTCTTGATATGGCTACCCAGAAGGGCAACACCCTTGCAAAGGGCTTTATGGGCAAGATCGGAGATGTAATAGAGAACGGACTTCTCGGCTATAATAATGTTATGAAACTTCAACAGCAGTATGGCGGTGGCTATGTCAATTATGGTACAATGGGAATGTATAATGGCATAGAAGGAATGGCTGATTCCGGTATAATGTGGTCACTGTACGAATACAAGGAGTCGCTGGGTGATGCCATTCAGGACAATGAAGAGGCCAGGAATGCCTGGGATGAGCTTGAAAAGTCAATCGTTGCAAGTCTCGCCAAGGACGTTATCGTTGGCGTAAAGGGCAATCGTCTCGACATGACACTGGTCTATGAGCTTGAATAAGCAGCCTGTAGCGTACATATATTAAAATATTTAACCAAAACAGTTTTTTAGTGAATTTCAGAGAGGTGGAAAAAGATGACAATTAACAAGATTACAGACGGAAGTAAGCTTACTATCGCGTTGGAGGGAAGACTTGACACAACTACGGCTCCTCAGCTTGACGAAGAGCTCAAGACTGCCATGCAGGGCATCAGCTCTTTAGAGTTTGATTTCTCAAAGCTCGAGTACATTTCATCAGCAGGACTCAGAGTTCTTCTTTCTGCTCAGAAGACTATGAACAAGCAGGGCTCAATGGTTATCAGGAATGTCAATGAAGAGATCAACGAGATCTTCGAGGTTACAGGATTTGTTGATATTCTTACAATCGAGTGATGTCTGCAACCTTCACACACCTGCAGAAGGAAATCGTGGGACAAAAGCGTGACCCCGTAAACTGAACAAAGAATGGCCTCCACATCTCATGTTGTAAGGGACTATAGGAGGCCTTTTTTGATTTAATTTATCTTGATATATTTATATAATTGTATTATTATGAAAGTTGTAATTGTTTTATGAATAAATATGCAATTAAGGGAGGAAAAGTTATGAAAAAGAAGATTATTGCAACACTTATGGCAGCTTCAATGCTTATGGGCGTGACAGCCTGCGGCAGTGAGGCAGGAGGCGCCGCTTCAACCAGCCAGACAGCTGCCGGAACAACAGCGGATACTGCAGCTTCTGCAGAGGAGAAGGCTGATACCGCACAGGATACTGAAAAGAAGGATGAGGCAGCAGATTCAGAGCAGAAGGCAGCTGCTGACGTTCAGACTGTTACAGCCGGAAAGCTTACAGTTGCGACATCACCTGATTTTGCGCCGTATGAGTTTTATGCTGTTGATGAGTCAGGTAAGCCTTCACTTGCAGGCTTTGATATCTCACTTGCACAGTATATAGCGGATTATATGGGACTTGAGCTTGAGGTTGTGCCTGTGGACTTTGACGGAGTGCTCATGGAGCTTCAGACAGGCAGCGTTGACATCGGACTTGCAGGTCTTTCACCTGATCCCAAGAGAACATCTATCATGGATTTCTCGGATATTTACTATGAGGGAGGCCAGTCCTTTGTAACCATCAAGGACAAGGTAGAGGAGTTTAAGACTCTTGCAGATACTAACATCAAAGGGCTCGAGATAGGAGCACAGACCGGTTCAATTCAGGTTGACCTTGCACAGACCAACAGCCCTGATTCAGATATCGTACAGCTTACAAAGGTAACAGATATCATCGCAGAGCTTCTTGCAGGCAAGCTTGACGGTGCTTATATCGAGACTGCTGTTGCTGAGAGCTATGCTAAGAATTATCCTGAGCTCAGCATTGTTCTTGACGTTCCCTACGAGGGCGCAGAGGGCTCAGCTGTAGGCGTTTCAAAGGGAAATGAGGCTCTTCTTAAGGCTGTCAACGAGGCAATTGAGGCAGCAAAGGCTGATGGAAGTATGGACGAGTTTGTTGCCAAGGCCAATGAGCTTGCATCAGGTGAGATCATCGAGGGTCTTCTTGACGAGTAAGATTTCTGCAAAGCGTAGGAATTAACAAAAAAATAATTCGGATGGTGAAATGAATAGTTTTATTCAATTAGAGAATTTTTCAAAGCTGACTCCCTATACCAGCCTGTTTCTGCAGGGAGTTGTGGTAACGGTAATGCTCTCGATATGTACCGTTGCAATAGGTTTTATTCTGGCACTGATTCTGTCTGCCATGAGAATGTCAAGGGTTTATCCCTTTGCTTTTCTGGGACTTGATGCGGAGGGACACCAGAGGGAAAAAGGATTAGGAGTTACGATCGGCAAATTCAATCCTCTGGCATTCCTTGCAACAGCATATGTTGAGATATTAAGGTCAACGCCTGTAATCGTCCAGGTGGCAGTTATTTATTACGGTGTATTTGGCGCGCTCATAGACCTGCCCTCCTTCACGTTCTTTGGCTTTATAAAGTTCGAGCGGTTTTTCCCGGGCGTAGTAGCGCTTGGAATGAATTCCGGCGCTTACCTCTGTGAGATCATGAGGTCCGGAATACAGTCAATTGACGGTGGACAGACTGAGGCCGCAAGGTCTCTTGGAATGAGCCAGTATCAGAATATGAGGTACATCATTCTTCCTCAGGCCATCAAGAATATCCTGCCGGCAATAGCCAATGAATTTGTTGTTATCATCAAGGAATCAGCTATTACATACACAATCGGTGTTCAGGACATAATGTCAGCCGTGAACGCGGTTCGTGGTGCTACGTTTATCATTATTGAGCCGCTTTTGGTTGCTACGGCGATCTACTTCTGCCTGTGCTTCCCGACCAGTAAGCTGATAGCATACTTTGAGAGGAGGATGAGCCGTGGGGACAGGAGATAAGCTCATAGAGATCACGGACCTCGAGAAACACTACAATTTTGGCGCTATCAAAGCACTTGACGGCGTTACCGTTGAAGTGAACAGGGGTGACGTAATAGTTGTCATCGGGCCTTCGGGAAGCGGGAAGTCAACCTTCCTCCGGTCTCTGAACCTTTTGGAAGAGCCAACCGGTGGAGCTATTATTTTTGACGGAGTAGATATTACCAGAAAGAAATATAAAGACGCCGACGGCAAGTGGGTGAAGGTAAACATGGACCTTCACAGGCAGAAGATGGGAATGGTCTTCCAGCATTTTAATCTCTTTCCGCATATGACCATTATGGACAATATGATCCTTGCCCCTGTAAAGGTAAAAAATGTACCGGAGGAGGAGGCCAGGAAAAAGGCGCTGGAGCTTCTTGACCGGGTTGGTCTTCGCGACAGGGCTGATGCCTATCCCATCCAGCTGTCAGGCGGACAGAAGCAGAGGATCGCCATAGTAAGGGCGCTTATGATGGAGCCGGAGGTTATGCTCTTTGATGAACCTACATCGGCTCTTGATCCCGAGATGGTAGGCGAGGTTCTCGATGTAATGAAACAGCTTGCCAAAGAGGGAATGACCATGGTGGTCGTTACACACGAGATGGGTTTTGCGAGGGAAGTCGGCAACCGGGTGCTTTTCATGGCAGAAGGTAAGCTCCTCGAGCAGGGGACACCGTCGGATATTTTCGAAAATCCTCAGCATCCCAGACTTCGTGAATTTTTGAGCAAAGTATTGTGATCATACCGGATATGCGAATTGTCAGAGACAAGGGCAATAGGTCCTGCTCTTCGGGCTTGTGCAGCAGTTCAAGCCCGTGGGCAGGATTTTTTTTAACCCAAAATAAGGACTTAGGTGCTCTTTGGAGCAGAAGGGGAAGGTGAATCAATGACAGAAAAGAAAAAAGCTGCTTTATCGGTAATTGAGGAAAAGAAGGATATGATTTTTGACGTGTCGGATAAAATCTGGGATTTTGCTGAACTTTCCCTTGCAGAGTACAGGTCCTGCGATCTGTATTGTGACGTTCTGGAAAAGGAAGGCTTTGAGGTTGAGAAGGGAATCTGCACCATCCCGACTGCATTTTCAGGAAGCTATGGAAGTGGGAGGCCGGTAATTGGGATCCTCGCCGAATATGATGCTCTGTCCGGCCTTTCCCAGCAGGCGGGAGCCCTGAAAAAAAAGGACAGGGAGGATGAAGATGCAAGTCCCAACGGACATGGCTGCGGACATAATCTTCTCGGGGCAGGAGCGCTCGGCGCTGCTATCGGCATAAAGAGATTCTTGGAAGGCAGAAACGGACAGGGCACTGTGATACTCTACGGGTGTCCCGGTGAAGAGGGCTGTGCCTCAAAGGCCTTTATGGCAAGGGACGGTGAATGGAAAAAGCTTGACGCTGCACTGACATGGCATCCTTCTGACTGCAATGAGGTTGTGACCGGCTCTTCAAATTCCTGCATCCAGGTCAGCTATACCTTTAAAGGTATTGCGTCCCATGCGTCAGGCGCTCCCGAGAAGGGAAGAAGTGCCCTTGATGCGGTGGAGCTGATGAATATAGGTGTGCAGTTCCTGAGAGAGCACATGAGTGACAGGGCCAGGGTCCACTACGCAATAACCGATACCGGTGGAGTCAGTCCCAATGTTGTCCAGCCAAGGGCACAGGTGCTGTACATGGTGCGCTCTAACCATGTCTCAGAGGCTGTAGAACTTCAGAAGAGGGTGGATAAGATAGCTGAGGGTGCTGCACTTATGACTGAGACGGAATATGAAAGACAGTTCGTTGACGGATTGTCCGATACGGTCACCAACAGAGCTCTTGAAGACGTAATGTATCGCAATTTTGAAGAGATAGGCGCTCCCTCGTATACCGGAGAGGAGCTTGAATATGTAGGAAAGCTGTCAGAAACCTATGAAGGAAATGACAGGGCACCGGGAATTGGCTCTGCTTTTGATTCGGAATACGCACAGGAAGCCCTGAACCTAAGGAGCAGGACGCAGGCGATGAATGATTTTCTTTTGCCGCATTTTGGAGGCGATGCCTTCGAACCCGGATCCACTGACGTGGGAGATGTCAGCTGGCTCTGTCCGACAGCCCAGATACATGTTGCATCCTGGCCAAACGGATGCCCCGGTCACAGCTGGCAGAATGTTGCGCTTGGAAAAACTTCAATAGCCCACAAATCCGTTCTCTGTGCCGCCAAAGTTATCTGCGCTTCAGCCATAGACCTCTTTGAAGATGAAGAACTTATAAAAAAAGCAGAAAAAGAGTTTGAACTCAGAACAAAGAGCGGTTATTGCTGTCCAATTCCTTCAGGTGCTGTAGCCAAACCTCTGTAAATCATGTAAAATAAATATATGCACGCTAAACAGAATATATCTGGTAGCAACCGGCGTGACAATTACTTACTGGTTTTGTTTGTAGAGGAGAAGACGACAATGCTTTCAATCAAGCGCTTTAGTGACGGTACAGAGCTTAAATTTGTTCTGAAGGGAACCCTGGACAGGTTAACTGCTGATGACCTTCTCAAGGAATTGACAGGAAGTAGGCTGAAGGGAGTTCAGAGACTCTGTTTTGATATGGCTGAACTTCAATACATTTCTTCAGCAGGCCTGCGAGTGATGCTCATAGCAGAGAGAGCACTTCAGAGCCATGACGGGAAGATTGTGCTCATCAATCTAAGGCCGGAGGTCAGGCAGGTGTTCGAGGATGTGGGCTTCCTTAAATTTGTAGAGGTAGAGTGATAATCTGTAACAACTAACAGCCGGGAGGATATCCGTCAACCGGGAAATGCATGCGTTTACCGGTTTCTGCTCTGAATAGTTATGATAATTTTTTGATTGGCCGGGGAGCTTAATAAAAAACGCGGGCTTTTACAGCCCGCGGTATCTCTTTGACAGGTAGAATGACAACAGTACAAGACCTATGGTCTCTGTGAAGTGATATATTATGGAGGTCCAGACAATGCCGACTTCACGTCCCATCAGGAACACGGTCTGCATCTGGAGTACGCCGAAGGCCAGGAGGAACACTACAAGGACTCCAAGCGAAGCAAATTTAAGGTACTTGTCATTGAGAAATATTCCGGTCATTACAACACCCAGCAATATGGCAGCCAGGATCTCGAGATATTTGAAGCCGTGGGTCATGTTGTAGAGCATGACAAAGCTTCCGTCAGTCATTCCGGTGCTCCCGGACAGAGCGTCCATCAGCATTCCTATGAACCGCCTGTACATGATGGAGGTGAAGTCATAGATGAGCTCTGCGCCTATGAATATTACCGCCCAAAGCTCAAGAAGATTGTTGACCGCCGTGACTGACAGCGAGGCAAGATTATTTTTGCCAAGATATTCCCTCTGAAGAGAGCCGAATTCATCCTGATCTTCCTTTGGGATGACATTCATGTAATGGGCAAGTTTGTTAAGTGCAAAGAGAAAAATAAGAGCTATGATAACAATCTGGAGGACTGAGTTCAGAAGCTGGAAGTTCCAAAGAACCGAGTCCATCATGTCAGGACTTGTGAGATTGCTTTTTTTTATGATAATTCTGGCGATGCCCTCCAGCATGGCAGCGATGATCTTTACAAGGGCCGCTTTTAGAATGGCACTTGATAATATATGTTTCTTGATGTTTATATACATTATGCTCCCCAACTTTTGAATTAAAATTAGCTTAAATTAAAATTAGCTTAAATGTTTCCCCACTTACATTATAGGATATCACAAATTTGTTCCAATGTAGAGTTTTGATTCGTATAAATAAATATGCGGGCTAACGGTATCCGCACGAGGTCGGTCTGAGTCGGATATACACTATCGTTTATGGAGGAGAGAATTAAGGGATGAAGAAAGAAATACTTTTGCGTCTGTGCGCGCTTGGGCTGTCGGTATGTACGGCGATCAGCAGTCTTACGGCGGTGCAGATTGTCAGGGCTTATGCAGGGGAAGCTGCTCAGCCGGTTGAAGGTAGAGGAGACCTTATCACTGATGATATGACTCCGGAGGAGATTGAAAAGCTCCTGCATCCGGATCAGCCGGGACCGGCACCGACTCCGCAGCCCGATCCGTTTGACTACAATGTCATCGCCAGCACTCCGACCATCAATTTCGGAGTTGTGAACCAGGGCGATGTGGTCCAGGCTCAGGCAATTGTTGTAGGAAACAACGGATATAATCCTTTTCCGCTGACCTGGGAAGAGATTGACCAGTATACAGCCTTTGACATCGGGACAGTTTCTGAGACCCTGGATCTGGAACCGCAGCAGACTGCCGTATTTACGGTGTCGCCGCGCCAGGACCTTGGCCCCGGTACATACACCGCAAAATACACCTTTTACTCAGCAAATGACATAAGAAGACATCATACAGCAGTTGTAAATGTCACAATGACTGTCAAGGCAGCTGCTCCCGCCATTACTGATGTGGTGGTAAGCCCCGGTGAAGCGACGGTCCCAGCCGGAAAGTCTTTTCATTTTGATGCATATGTCTCCGGAATAAATGGATTTGACGATTCTGTCACCTGGTCAGTACTCGGGAATCAGGCTTCCGGAACCACGATAGACGGCGATGGCAATCTTACGATAAGTCCTTTTGAGACGGCAGGGGGTGTGGCAGTAATAGCAACCTCAAGGCAGGACTCGTCCATGACGGGCAATGCACTTGTTTCCATAAGCTCCTCGGATCACCTTGTATCGGCAAGACCTGACCCTATAGACGGAGGTGCTGTTTCAGGCTTTGGAGCAGTAAGGGACGGAGGCAGCATAACACTGTCTGCTTCTCCCAACAACAATTATGTCTTTCAGGGCTGGTTTGAAAACGGAAATCTGGTTTCATCAGACTGGCGCCTTACGATCAACAATGTGACAGATGATCACGACCTCGTCGCGAGGTTTTCAAGGAACGGTTGCTATGTGCGCACAAGCGTAAACAACGGCGACCTCGGCTATGTGAGCCCCGGAGGAAGCGTGGGCTATGGCGGAAGCTTTACAATTCAGGCAACACCAAAGCCCGGCTTTAACTTCGACGGATTTTATGAAAACAACAGATTTATAAGCAGGGCAAGTACTCTTACCATCAACAATATAACCGGTGACAGGAATATCCTCGCTGTATTCAGCCTCGGCGAGTTCAATGTCAAGATCACGGTCGACCCCCAGGATACAGGTAAGGTTGAGGGTGGCGGAAGATACGACTATGGCTCCAATATAGAGGTGAAGGCATCGGCCTACGACGGCTATCAGTTTACTGGCTGGACCATCAATGGACAGGTTGTTTCGACAGATAACAGATATGTGGTAAAGAATCTTAGAAGTGACGTGAACATCGTTGCCAACTTCATGAAAAAGAGTGCGACTACCTACAAACTGACTTCAGGAGTAGCAAATGCGGGTGGAAGCGTCATCCCCGGAGGTGACTATGTGGTTGCCGAGGGCGGCTCTGTCACCTACAATATAGTTCCGCAGTCAGATTACCGCATAAATGCTGTAATTGTTGATGGAAACAACATAGGAACTGTAGCAAGCTACACCTTCAACAACGTAAAGGGTAATCACACGATAACGGCAAGCTTTGAAAAGATACCGCAGCAGGCGCCTGCGCAGCCGCAAAAGACCGATGCACCGTCCGCACCCGCGCAGCAGAGCGCGCAGCCGGCAAAGCCTGCGACCTCGCAGCCTGCTGTAAAGCCAAAGGAGGAAGCTCCCAGGCAGACTGATTACAACGAAAACACAGCTGCCGAGGGCGCAGTTCCCAAACAGGATGCATCAGGAACCCAGGTTCCGCAGGAGGTTACTGTCCTCGAGGGAGAGCAGTATCAGGATGATGTCTTTACACCTGCAGAGGAAATTCCGGCAACGAGCATGGCGATGGCAACGGGAGTCATGGCAAGGCACAACCTGGATGAGGATACCCTGAGGATACTCATAAGCGACAATGCTGTCACACCTTTGCTCAAGGAGGCATTTGAGGACGGCACGTTGCAGATAACCGTCAACAACTCCTACGCTGCAGATCCGCAGGAGACAGCGGTTGAGACCTACTACAGCAAGCCGACACTTCTCAATTTTGAGAATGTAATCGAAGAGACCATGACACCTGATGAGAAATTTGATGTTCTCACAGGCAAGACAGTATCCTACAATATTGATATAACAGAGAACACTGCCACAGTGGATGAGCTGACAAAGAGTGCAATGCAGAAAAAGGTGGGCTACAGGCCCGTGAGCTTCTTTGACTTCCACATCATGAAGACGGCAGACGGCACTACCTCCGAGATCAATTCCACGGCGACAGAGCTTGAGGTTGAGCTTCCGATTCCGGAGCAGTACATGAAGCAGGGAAGAAAGTTCTACATCATCAGGGAGCATAACGGTGAAGTGGATGTTCTTCAGGACATAGGGATCGATCCGACAACAGTGACCTTCAAGACAGACAGATTCTCACAGTATGCGCTGGCCTACGAGGCGGTCAACGTGAATAAGCTGATACTCAGGTTTTCAATAATTGCGATCGTATCATTTATTCTCGCAGTAGTCTGCTTTATAAGTCTTGTAAGATACAAGAGAAATGCAAGAAGGGCGCTGAGAGCTTCAAAGAGATCAAAGTAACAGAAAATATAAACAAATTTTAACGAAAGTAGCCGGTCAGATCCTCATCTCTCAGAGCACCTACAGCGGCGTCGGTGTTAAGCTCGACATTGCCAAAGAGATTATGGCCCATCCCAAGGGCGTGGATGAGACCATAAAGCTCTACCAGGTAACAGGAATTGATGAACCCTACAATATCAGGATCAATTCCACCAATGCGGTGCCGGCAAAGCTTTCGCATGCAGTGCCTGTCGCTTTTTGCCTGGTGGATGGAAAGCATTCAGAGGATCAGCTTCGCTACGGCGGAATTGTGGGACTTGCGGATGACGCCGCGATACTGGATACAGAGCATCCGCTTGATATCTTCGGAAACATCCGGATCGATGCGGGAGGCGAGCTGTACGGCAAGGTGATGGAAAAATCCGATGAGGGATACATTATCCGTTTCACCTCAGTTCCATCCGGATACAGGAACTGGCTTCGCGTCGTAGGAATAAAAGAATAACAGACCGGTCAGGGGGACGGCTGTATCCGTCCAATCCGGATACAGGAACCGGCTTCGCGTCATAGATAAAAGAATAACAGACCAGTCAGGGGGGGACGGTTATATCCGTCCCTTCCGGCTGGTGATTTTTTTTGGAAAATTGTTGCCACAAAAAGAAATCTATCGTATAAACTTATGTAAATGATTTATTTATGAGGAGGAAGAGTCGAATGTACAACGGAATGGAGATGATGGATATGATGAATGAAAAAGAACTTGAAAATATAACAGGAGGTAAAGCTCCCAAAATTTCGTCAAAAAAATTTGGAGTAAAGAAGCCAAATACGACGGCAAATGTGGCACTTGCCACTATGGGAACAGCAAGCGTTGGTACAACGTCCAAGTGTATTCCTTTTGCGTGCGTACACTGCGGATATGTGTTTAATGCAGATATATCAAAGGCATCTGAGGAATGCCCGAACTGCCATCAGTCAAATGAATTTGCCGGCTGAGTAAACGGGAAATTATATTACAAAAAACTAAAATTCAATATTGTACAAAATACTAGATATAGTATATAATGATAACTGCATAAACTAAATATATGAGCACCTCCGGCGCCTGCCGGGGGTGTAAGTTTTATATATGGGGAATAGGTAAAATTAGTTTAATAATACTGACTTAGGCAATAATTAACAATTTTAAAAACTATTGTAGATAAAATTGTACAATTTTTATAACAGGGGGGGCCAGTATGGGCAGCAATCAGTTATATCCATTTGAGAGGAACCGCTATTATCCGGGCAAGATGCTCACAACTGCTGATTTTCAGGCAGAGCAGAGCTATCACATCAACAAGATGAGGTTTATGAACTCACTTATGTATGGCGCCGGAATCGTCTGTGGATGCGGAGTGGTAAACCTGGACGACCTTTCAATCCTTATCGAGAGCGGAGTTGTTATGGATGGCAGCGGAAGAGAGATCATAATCGATTCTTCCCTCGTCAAGAAGCTTTCAGCGATCGATGGCTTTGATCAGCTCCAGACAGACACAGTATGTCTTTGTGTGAGATTCAAGGAGAAGGACATACACTCTGTATACGCAGTCAGCCACAAGGAGTCTGACCAGGAGTACGAGTTTAACCGCATAAGCGAGGGCTATGAGATCTTTCTCCTGGACAAGGAAGAGTTCGATGAGGGATTCGAGATGGAGACTGAGTTCCTTCAGAAGGAGCAGCTCTTCAGGGGACCCGATTTCGAGGGCTACCTCGTGATGCCCACCATTGTATGTAAGGGCAGAAATGTCAAGGCAAGGCTTGAGATAACCAAGCTGACAAACGCCGACACCAAGCTTACCTACAACGGCATACTGGATATCCCGGGCTTCACCGCACCTGACGGATCACAGCAGATCGATATAGGTGTGGATGACCTTGAGCTTGCTGAGGACAGTACATATTCAAGAGACCTCTGGATGATAGTCCAGCCTCAGGCAGCTATCGAAGCCAACGTAATTTTGAGGAGCGGAAGCTCGGCAGCCTTTGAGGATGACAAGGCGATCAACGCAGAGAGCAGCTTTGCAATGAAGGTGAGACTCTCTGAGGAGACTCCCACATCCCTTGTAAGGCGTGAGCTTGGAAAGCTCAATCTCGAGATGAGACAGGCAGTCACAGCCTCCTCCATCAAGCTTGCAGAGCTTGACCTTATGAGGACAGACAGCGCCTACGTTATCGAGAACATCAGGGAAGTAAAAAAGAACCAGTACATCGATCTTCCTGCCCAGGACGGCATCAAGAACGAGTACATGGAGTTTTTCATAAAGGATTGCGACATCACGGAGAGAAAGGAAGTAAAGGCGGCAGCAGCACCTTCTTCCTCATCAACGCCACTTTCAGGTGTTGACCTCAAGAATGTTGCTACAGGTGTACTTGAGATTCCTCTTGGAAGGGATGCAAGAGCAGGTGATATCAGGTATTCAGGTGAGATCACCCACGGGCTCGGCGCAGGCAATATCTATGTATCCATAGGTTATGAGTACCTTTCACAGGATCAGGCTCTGGGAGCCAGTGCCAAGAGCACGGTATACGGCAATCCTGAGCTGTTCTCAAGAGTGAACCAGCAGCTGTGCGACGCTGAGACAGCTGTCAGGGTATTGAATGACAAGGGAAGCTTTGTAGTTGCTGCAAGACTCCTCAGGGATGTTGATTTCCTTGTTCTTACCTACAGATGGGTTGCCATCAAGTTCCCGTCAGGGGAGGAGCTTGAGGCGGCAGATTACTATGGCAAGTCCATCGCAGCCAAGACACCTACAGTAGTGATGAGGCCCAGAGAGAACTACTACTTTGGAGTTCAGTTCAACAACATGGATGCATGCAGCATCACATATGAGCTTACATCACCCGGGACCGGAGAGATTACAACAGACGGCGTATACACTGCACCGCCTAAGGAGGGCGTATACGAGATCAGGATCTACTGCTCAGACATGCCGGTGGTATGTACTTACGCTTATGCTATCGTCAAGGCCGTGGCTACAAGTGACGATGCGGGGAGCATAGAAGAGCAGGAGAAGGAACCGATAGTTAAGCTTCCGGATATAAACATTTGAGAGGTGCCATAAATGATTTTCGAGTCGGGGAAGATGCGGCTCCTTGTTGTGGCAACCAAGAGCGTTAATGAGGTCAATGACTGCTATATATGCAGGGACCTCTTATCGCCGGGAGGAATACTGTATACTGTTATCGTTGTCCATCAGCACGAAGTCGTGAGGACGGTTTTAGAGCTCTTTGCCCTGTCAAACAGAAAGGGCGAGACAATCCTGTTAGACGACTTCTCATGTGGAGACAAGCACGTTTACGTCTTTCCATATCACAACGAGAGACCGTTAATTGACTTTTATGAGGGGGATTCACTTACACTTTCTCAGTGTGAGGATGTATGTATCAGCACTATTCTGGCATGTATCACATCTGATCTCCCATATCCAATTTTATATCTGCTGCTTAAGGGCAATAAATTGCAGCTGGCCAATGACAGGTCCGTGTACTTTGCATATGACATAGATCTGACAACTCTTGACCCTGATATAGGAGAGAGTGAGTGCGTAAATGTTTGCGCAGATATTCTCCTTGACCTCCTTCGTCCGAAGTCGGGACAGAAGGCCACCAGCTATTATCTTCTTGAAAAAAAGACAGCAAACGGCAGTTACTCGAGGTTCACAGACCTCTACAGGGACATAACCATTGCTGCAGTTACCAAAAAGAAGATAACACCTCTTTTCCTGATAAAACTCTGGATAAAGAGGAACGCCGATACCATTATCGGGGTATTGTTCTGGATAAGTCTGATACTGGCGGTATTTGCACTGAGTATCATACTCTCAAGGTTTTTCCTTGGAGGCAATTCCTGGTTCAGACTGCTATTTAATACATTCAAGAAGATCGGCACAGAGAGTCTGCTTCAGTAACTTTTGGGGAAAAGTGATCAGGTACTTAAGCAGGAAAAAAGAGGAGTTGTGATGGGGGCAAAAGACTTTAGAAGAAGACTGATCATTATACTATATATTTTGAGCACGGCTGCATCGATTATCATTTTTTCCATTGTGATGAATTCAGTGGCAATCGATATAGAGTGCAAGTCCTACAGGCAGTACGCTGTGGAAGGAAGCAGGATCTATTATTCGGACAACCTGCGTGAGGGAGGCTTCATATTTTCCATGGACAGCAAGGGCATTGTGTCCCACATGTTTTCCGCCAAGGAAACCGGGGATGACAGGATACTTGGCCTCTCGGTAAATGAAGGTAAGGTTTATGCAGTTCTGTCAACCTTCATTGAGCAGAAGGATGAAAAAGATGAAAACGCACTTGACAGTGAACCATGCTACAGGATCATCTGTCTGGACAACAAGCTGAAGCTTCAGACGCAGACACAGAAGTTCACAATAAATGAGGATGAAATGTTCTCAGGCTTCTCAGCTGAGCCGACAGGACTTTTCCTCACAATGATCTCCAAGGACGGAGCCTATGTAAAGGTCTACGGCGTTGATCAGCATTTTCTCAAGGAAAATCTGGAGAACACTGACAGGAACGTGACCATTGAGAACGTCCGCACGAAGAGAGCAGATGAGACAAGGTACTACTGCGAGGCCCTCTATTCAAAGGGAGAGCTGCACCTTAGAACCGACAAGGATGCACCTGAGGGAGTATTTGAGACGGATGAATTCATCCGCAAGGTAGTCTCGGGCATGAAGCTCAGACTGGGACATCTCTTTTCACTCTATGCGCAGTATATAATATGGTATTTTGCAATACTCATTATCTGGTTCATTGTTCTCTACCTCATCATAAGGGGAGTTTCAGACAGGAACAGATCGGTTTACTACATAATCATTGCTGAGTTTGTACTGTTCGTGATAGCCGCAGCTGCTTCATATGCAGTGGCCGTCAACTATGAGGATGCAAGGAGCGTAGAGCATTCAAGGTTTGCGGTTATATCAATGCTCGGACTGTCAGAGGGAGCGGGACTCAAGGAGAGATGCGATTATTCGGATCCGGAGTTCTATGACACAGAGCAGTATCAGAGGATCAGAAAGAACCTGACAGAATTTATAAGACGCGATGGAAACAGCGATATCTTCTATGACGTCCTTGTACTGAGGCTCCGTGACAGCATTGTCTGTGCAAGCGGAAGCGGACGCAACCAGGAGGCAATAGAGGAGCTGTACGGGATAAAGCTTCTGCCCATCGCAGATATGATACACAGAGGACAGAAGTACGCCGCGATAGATTTTACTATCGAGGGTCAGAAATACAGGGCTGTAGCTGTTACCGACTCATTGACTGCTCCGGAATATGCCCTTGTTGGAATAATTAATTCAACAACAATGAGCTCGTCAGTATTTGTTGACAACATCGGAGTGCTCATTGTATTCATAATCACTTTCGCGGTTGGAAGTGCATTTGTCGTACTGGCATGGTTCCTTCATATGAGAGACCTCATAGCTCTGGAGCAGGCGCTTTCGGATGTGGCAATGGGTTCGGAGATGCCCGACAGACCGGTTATCCTTGGAAGAGATGTCAAGGACATGTGGGATTCGGCGCAGGAGCTGGCCATGAAGATGGAGGAGATCCAGTACTCGAAGCTGAGGATTCTTGAGGCATACTACAGATTTGCGCCCAAGAACGTTGAGAAGGTTCTTGGCAAGAACTCAATCCTGGAGGTTAAGAGCGGCGACCACAAGCTTGTGCGCGGAACAGTCGGAATGGCAGGAATAGAGTTCCCGGATGAGAGAAAACATGATACGCTGGCCAATCTTATCGGAAGTATTGGTCTTTATCAGAAGAATCACGATTCTATCATGATAGGCAAGTCACCTGACATGTCGAGGATGCAGATTCTTTTCATGGACAGTGAGAAGGAAGTTACAAATGCATTTATTGAGCTCTCCATGGCAAGTGCAACTGCAGCCGGCGGAGTAAAGTCTTCAACCGTTCTTTTCCATGACGAATGCGAGTTTGGCGTACTTGGTAATGAGATTGAGAGTACCACGTACCTTAAGGCTGCACATCAGGATCTTCTGTACAGCTGCACCAGCATAGTCCAGGAACTTGATCTGGGTCTTGTAATCAGTGAGAGGATCAAGGAGAGAGAGCATATCGAAACGGGACTTCGTTTCGTCGGATATGCAGCACTCAACAAGGA
Organism: Butyrivibrio sp.; assembly: GCA_024694565.1. Classification (GTDB taxonomy): domain Bacteria; phylum Bacillota; class Clostridia; order Lachnospirales; family Lachnospiraceae; genus Butyrivibrio. The sequence continues at coordinate 17,855 of JAILJR010000034.1, forward strand.
TTCGGAGAGGATAAAGCTCTACGAGGTTCTTGATGCATATCCTGCAAGGAAGAGGGCAGAGAGACTTTCCACACTGGATAAATACATGGAAGCTCTTAACCTCTACTACGAGAGAGATTTCTATATTGCAAGGACTAAATTCTCAGATATTCTGAAGGAGACACCGGGTGATTCACTTGTTAGGTGGTATGTATTTGAAGCCGACAGATATCTGAACGAGATAGTGGAGGACGACAGCTTTATGATCCTTCACACCTGATTGGGGAATCAGGGCTATTTAAGTCTATTGGTTTTTTATGGGGGGTTTAAATGGGCGGAGGAGATCTACTCAGTATTTTAATACAAACCATTAAGTCCAAGATGACGGGTCTCGTCACCAAGTTTAAGCTATGGACTAACTGGAACTTTATAAAGAATAAGATCATTATAAAGATCCGTGACTTCTTTGCTAACCTCTTAGGTGTCAAGCCCAGAAACAAGGACGACTACTATACCATCGGAAGATGGATGTTCTCAAAGAGACTTCTCTATGCGATGGTCATCATTATAGGCGTAGTGAGTATCTGGTATATATCCAGTGAGACCAGCCTGTTCAGGCGTTTTGGAGAGGATGGAGTAAGGACCTACAGATACAATTCATTCCGTCTGCGGACAGCCAAGGGACATGTCCGCATCACCGGAAGGAGCGGATACCTTGCCTATGACGGAACTGTAGCGAACGGATATGTTACCGGGGAAGGCACTCTTTACAACAAGGAAGGAAATGTTGTCTATACCGGAACCTTCGATCAGAACAAGTACGAGGGAAACGGCACCTTCAACTACGACAGCGGCAACATCAAGTACAGGGGCACCTTCCATGAGAACCAGTTTGAGGGTGAAGGAACACTCTTCCGCGAGGATGGAACCAGATCTTATGCCGGAAGCTTTGCAGCAGGCATGAAAAACGGTGTGGGGATTCTCTATGACAGCGGAGAGAACGAGATTTATTCAGGTACATTTTCAAGTGACAACATTGTCTACAGTGAGCTTCTTGGAAAGACCGTGGCAGAGGCCAATGACTGTTACAAGGGGAAAAAGGATCTCTATACCACCAATGATGAATCTGTGGTCATCATGGATGACATAAGCGCAGTTTATCACGCCTCCAGGGATCAGGATGCTCTCGATGATGATGAGATGGTAGACAGTGTATATGTGATAACAGATCATTACAATTTCGGCGGAGATGAGCTTAAGACTATCGAGGATCTTGCAGAGACCTTCGGAGACCCTGTTTATCAGGGCAACTCCAATGTCATACTTCCCGAGGCCATAGCCATAAACAAACTTAACGAACACAAGAAGGCACTGAACGGAAGAGTCAAGATGGAGCTGAGCCAGACATTTTCGGATGTTGCAGAGGTAAAGAGCTTCGATAACAGCTATGTCGTTTACATTACTACCTTTAGAAGAGGTGATATTCTCTATTCCTTTGTCACCGATTCTGATGAGGATAACACGTTTGATTTCTATTATGTAACGGGTGCAAATGATGATGATGCAGCTTGACGGAAAGAAAAAATTAAAGTCTGGAAAGAGACTTATTGCCGGCGTACTTATGGCGGCATGTGTATTTTCCATGGCACCGGCGCAGCAGGTACATGCTGACCTTCCAAGGACCAGGGTCCTCACCATGAAGCAGTGCAGGGATCTTGCAATCGCCAATTCTATGGAATATGCCAACTGCGAGGATGCTATATCCTCCAAGCAGGCGGCGTATGAGAGTGCAGTTAAGGCAATCAAACTCAAACAGATCAACATGAGTACCTTCAGATGGTCACCGCTGCTTAGCTTTAAATTTCCGACAAAGCCCAATTTTTCCGAGGCTTCGGAATTTAACTACAAGCCTGTAGAGATATCCTATGAGATAAAGACTGCGGAGCACAAGCTTCAGGACAAGACCTTCGAGATAGCTGAGAAGGTCAACAACCTCTATGTAGAGATAGTGGTACTTCAGAGTACCATCGCCTTTAACGAAAGAAGGCTCCAGGCAGCCAATGAGGGCCTTGCGAGAAATGAAGCAAAGCTGCGTCTTGGTCAGGCCAATCAGGGAGATGTTGACAAGCTCAAGAAGAAGGTTGAGGCCACGACCAACAAGATAGCCTCCAGCCGCAGAAGCCTTGAGGCTGACCTCAAAAAGCTGACTACCATGCTCGGGATAGATGTAACCACGGGCTATTCCTTTGAAAAGCCCTACGTTGAGGCTACCATAAGCAGAGACAACTTAGAGGGCCTTATCCAGTACACTGAGGACAGGGATGAGGGTTACTTTGAAGCCTGTATAGCAGCCACAAGTGCAAGGGCAGAGCTTCAGACCAATTCAGGTCTTGTCAGAAACAAGTACGGCGGCGATTACAATATGATCGCAACCTATGTAAATACAAGCCTTAACGGCGGGGCCATCAACAGCAGGGCCTTCAAGAAGAGCTACAAGGCATTTCTTGAAAAGATCGACAGTTACTGGAATGGCAAGAAGAGGATCATATTCTTCAAGATTCCAAGGCTTTGGTTCAAGGGAAGTCTTGACGGTACCAGATATATCGAGGATGACCCGTATGTTCTTTATCAGAACTGCCTTGACTACGTAGCGGCAGCCAACGAACAGAAGGCAGCCAAGCAGGAGCTTGATCAGAGCGTAGAAGATACCTTTAACAATTACATTTCTGTCCGTAATTCGTATAAACAGTATATAAAGGATGTTGCGGACGCGGAGAATAACCTCAACAAGGATATGCTCAGAAACAAAAACGGTGAGCTTTCCTTCGAGGAATATGACTCGGAGATGGACAGCTACGAAGAGCTGCAGAACAGCATGCTGGATGCGATGAAGCTCTACACCACAACTCTCTATTCGTTTGACAGACTTACCTGCGGCGGAGTCAGTGCACTTCTTTCAGGAACTGACGCTGACATGCAGACCGCAGTAGTGGGGGAGAGTTATCCTCAGAAGAACACTGCAGATGGTGCGCGCTACACCATGAGGGGCATTGTTCAGAACCAGGAGTTTGAGCTCGGCATATATATCCCGGATGACTTTAAGGTCACCATCACAGACTTTGAGCTCTGGGTTGACAATATCCAGGTGGGACAGAGGACTACAAAGGATAAAAAGCTTCGCCACCTGATGCTCACAACCGAGGCAGTGACCGAGGTAAAAATAAGACTTTACAACGGCGATGAATTCGTGGACGACTGCATAATTGATCCGGGCGAGGAGACAGGACCGTTAAAGATCACCTCCGGCTACGAGATCAAAAAGAATGAAGGTGAGAAGATCGGAACCTTCGTCATCAATACCGATGAGGGAACAGGTCTTATCGAGATTCAGTTCACGATGGACAAGCCTGAGATAAAGAGCTTCAAGATACTTACACAGGACGATAAGGCTGTCGGCGGCGACTTCAAGATTGACATAACAAAGCCGCTCAAGTACATATCCATATTCAGACAATCACTTGGAGAGCTCAAGATAGAGTTCTATGACGAGGGCGGAGCAGTACTTGAAAAGGGAAGATTTGACGAGGCCAATGGACAGGTACTCAGAGAGGATGAATAGTAGTGAGATCTGTTAAGAGATTACCCTTTAGTTTAATAGCTATTACTATGGCAGCGGTTATTCTTGCCATTGCAGTGGGCAGTTACTTTGGAAAAGAGATAAGATCCGAGGCGGTCTTTGACCCTGACAAGGCAATAAACTATCAGACCTTCAGTTCAAAGACCACCGTGGAGGACTCGGTTCTCTTCATCGGAACCTATATCATCCACAAGGATGCCCTTAACGACACATTGTATGAAAAGGCCACCGACTCAGCTTCTGAGTCCGGCCAGAATGACATCTACTACAAGTCAGAGATTGCAGATGGAAAGTGGTTTCTGACAGGTGATATCGATAACGGTATCAGAGGAATTTCCGTTGAGGGAACACCGGTTGCAGACGATACTATCAATCCTCTGTACGTGACCTATTATGTTGGCTCCGACGGTATTCTCAAGGATGCCAAGACCATGGCTGGGTTAAACCCCTTTGATGTACCGGATCCATACGATCTGTCATCACTTCCGGAGCTTGAACCCATAAGAAACCAGTACACCATGAGTGCTTCCGCAAAAGAGATATCCCAGGAGGATTTCCTCAAAAACCGGAACTCCAAGGACAACGGTAAAATCCGCAGTGATGTCTATTTATATCAGCTGCTCAGCACCTTCTTTTCACTGAATCTTCGTGATGCTGAGACAGACAAGCTGGACCAGCAGCTGAAAAATATGAACGATGCCTATATCTCCCTGAAGGGGAGCGGCAATGAGGAAGAGGCACAGCTTGTGTTCAAGCTCATGGAGGGCATCGATGCCAAGAGAAGATCACTCATCATGGAGAGGCTCTCAGAGATTGACGGCAATATTTTAAACACTCTGTATACACTGACAACAGGAAGCTACTACACACCATACGGGAATTTCAAGACTTCAAACAGTGATACCGACGAGGCACCGTCAGATTCGCAGATAGTTAATGACGGCAACACCAAGATCAAGGATTCGCTCAAGCGCAACAGCTACACAGGTTCTACCAACCCATGGGTAACATCCTGGTTCAGGACGCTGGGTATCACTTTTTCCGGAAACGGATGGTGGACAGTACTTGAGAATGCCGAGTCAGAGAGAAAGAAGAGAGTCAAGGATGCCAACAGTGACAACGATAACTGGGTTGAGGATCAGTCAGAGGCAGAGAATCCCTTCCAGGCGGACAGTGCTCTTCTGGATTCAATAGGTGAAGCTATTTCAAATTGCGGTGAGAGCTACTCCAAGTATATGGGCAAGGCACTCACAGACACTGAAGATGTTCTGGGACATGCTATTTACGATTATTCGACACAGGTTATAGAGCAGACCAGCGGCAGCGGACTTGGAGGACCTGTAACGGACCTTAAGAATGCTACCAATATCAGGGACAACGTGATAAGCGACAAGGATGGCGAGCTTGGTCTTATAATGAACAGCTTCATATCACTTGCAGCAGGCAAATACCAGTCGGGAGCAACAGGCGGTGTAAAGGGTGAATACGCAACTCTGACGTCAGCGGGTGCCAAGAGCAGCTTCATTGATGACCAGTATGCATCCCTGGAATCTGACAGATCAATGCTTCAGTTCCTTATAGAAGCAATGAGAATGAGGGATACACCACCAAACTCTCTTACATATGTAAATCAGAGGATTGCCATTACGGAGCAGCTTCTTAAGCAGATTCCGGGTGATGATTTCAAGGCGAAGTCCAATGCCTCGGTTAATGCTCATCTTTCATGGCTCAAGCAGGAGGCACAGAAGATAATAGATTCCGATTCATCGCTGCGTTCCAAGCTCGATGACCTTCTTGCCAAGAAGAAGGAGCTTCAGAAAAAGAGAGACAACTGTCTTGACAACAATGACCTGGCAGGAGCTAAGGCATATGATGCCAAGATAGCAGCAGTTGATCAGGATATAGCAGCAGAGGGCGGTGACCGCGACAATCTTGCGGATTCGCTGGTTGACAAGGCTCTTGAGAAGCTGGCAGACAATGCAGATGCAGACCTTTCAGGTGTAGCAGCGGCACTGGCAGCAGTGGGAGCCACAGATCAGCTCAATGCACTGGCCAGCAAGGCAGCAGACTCCGGCGCATCAGCCAATGCCATGGCCGGAATACAGGATGCCGTTGACGCAGCAAACGGCGATGCAGACAAGACCGCAAATGCCAAAAAGGATCTTGAAAACGCAGTGGGCAAGGCAGGCAAGGATGGCGGAGCAGGTTCAAGCTCAGGTGACGGTGCAGGAGCAGGCTCAGGTGATGGATCAGGTGCCGGAGCGGGCGCCGGAGCAGGTTCAGGAGATGGGTCAGGTGCCGGAGCTGGAGCAGGTGCAGGTGCCGGAGCGGGCGCCGGAGCAGGGGCAGGATCAGGTTCCGGTTCAGGTTCAGGAAGCGGCTCAGGAAGTGGATCAGGATCCGGTTCAGGTTCAGGAAACGGATATATTGATGCCAATGCACTTCTTGCGCAGCTTGAGGCACTCTTTGGAAAGAGCCTGAATGAGATGGATGAAAGAGAGCTGGCTATAGCAGATGCCACAGTTTCAAGGCTCTCAAGAGCAGGAATTGCACCTGCAGAGATACTTACCAAGCAGTTTACACAAAGGCTTGTCAGCATGAACAACAGATATGTTTATGTACAGTATCCGGAGCAGAAGAATGTGGAGTACGTTGACATGAACACGCTCTCCAGAGTGACGCCGTACAGATATTTCTATGACGACACCAAGGCAGAGGGAACCATGACATCGGGCTCCAAGATATATGTTTTCAGGCGTGGAAGCGACGAGATGCACAAGCAGAGCACGCAGACAGATCCGGAAAGTCTTTCTACCAAGACAGTTTTCCAGGGCAATCTCTACATGGCAGAGCAGGACTCAGACAGCTACTTCAAGTGCACATCTGAATACGCTTATGACACAGAATATGCAATATGCCTCACATCAACAATGGAGACCAAGGTACAGGACTACATGGAATCACTTTTAGAATTTTTCAAGCAGTAACAGTCAGAAGGGTTGCCGGAATCTGTTGTTCCGGCAGCCGGAAAGGACTTAAAATGGCTGATTATCCAATAATTGCTGACGTAAGTCAGTTTATAGTAAAGACACTGCGGGAAAAAATGTGCCCGGAGCCCATTCCGTCTCCCAACAACATAGAGATATCATCGCCTGCTTCACAGGACGTTGACTATCTGGTAGGTCTTTATCTCTATGACATAAGGGAGAATATGGAGGTATCTTCTCCCAGATACATCCAGAAGGGAAGGGCACAGCTGGCAAAGCCGCCTAGACCATATGATCTATATTATATGGTATTTATAAACGGATCCGGACAGGCGGGGCTAAAGGATTCGGATATGCAGAAGATCATCGGGAAAATAGCGCAGATAGTGAACGACAACAGTTCCGTTCTTCCAAGTGATCTTCAGCCCTGGCTCGAAACGCAGGAACCTCCGATTGTACTGTCTCAGGCGAAGATAAGTCTGGAGGAAAAAGAGAGGGTGTGGAGAATGGTAAGTAAACCCTACCAGGTAAGTCTCTTCTACAGAGCAGCACCCGTTTATCTTAGTAGCGGCGAGGTTATCGATACTCCTCGTGTTACGGATGCGAGCTTCGAGCTTGCTATTACTGGTGAAGAAAGGGGGTAAATTTTAAGTGTCAACTGTGATTACAGCGCGACTTTCACTGGCGATAAGGCTCCTGGATACAACTACAGGAGTAGAGATTTCAGAGACCGATGTTACATTTTACATGGGCGATATGAAGATAATGCCGATGAAAAAAGGTAGCGGGACCTATGTATTCGTGAATATGGGCAGAGAAGATTTTCTCATGCGGATAAAAGCTCGCGGATTCGATGAGTACGTTACCAACGTGAAATATGAATCGCTGGATCAAAGACTTCCTATGATCGATGCATTCCTGATGCCGTCAGAGAATAATCATGTAGGAGGATATGTTCTTAAGATTGAAGGTACTCTTTCGGAACTTGAATACCTTGAGGCAATCAATCTTGATCGCCCATCCGGTGCCTTTCAAAGTGTAGTGGTGAAAAAGGACTCTGCAAGAATGAACGTCCTTCCGACAGCACCTGGAGGAGGTGTGGCACTGGATGAAAATATGGCATATATCCTGATCTCAAAGAATCTGGAGCGCTACGAGACCTTTGAGGTGGCAAAACAGGAAAAGCCGACAAGCATTCTGCTGAAGGCTCCACTCAAAATTGAGCACGAGCTCAACGACAGAATCCACCGTATCATATACGGAAAAGTAGGCCCTGAGGGACAATTCCTTTTGAAGGTCAGAGATGACAGCAGCAAACTCAATTACCTGCTTCACTTCAAGGCAGGAGAGGATGAGTATCTAAGGCAGATCGACTTTCATGAAGAAAACGGAAATGTAGATCTTCTCACGGGCGCAACCAATTTAAAGTCCTTGGACGGAAAGGATGAAACGGCAAATGAGTGAACTTGTAACTGCAACCGGAACATGTATGTGTTCTTTTGGCACAGCGCCTGCAGCAATAAGGGTAACCAGTCAGGCAAAGGTACTGGCGGGTGGAAAACCCTGCGGGACGATACAGGATGCCCAGGGATTTGTTAATCTGGGACCCTTTGGTATGTGCACATCGCTGGCTAATCCTGCGGTGGCCTCAGCTACGGCAGCAGCTCTTGGAGTTCTGACACCGCAGCCATGTACACCTCAGATAGCAGGCATGTTTATACCGACGAAGCCAAAGATACTGATTTCCGGTAAGCCCTGTCTTGCATCAGACTGCAAGGCAATGTGTGCATTTGCCGGCAATATTACAATAGTTAATCCTGCCCAGATCAAGGCAATAGCAAACTGAAAAACTAAGAAAAGAGGTAAAGTATATGGCAGAGTATTTATCACCGGGCGTATACGTAGAAGAATATGATAATTCTCCCCGAAGTATCGAAGGCGTTGGTACCAGTACCGCAGGCTTTATCGGATTAGCTGAGAAAGGACCTCTTGAAGGGGCTCCACTCCTTGTAACAAGCATGAGAAGCTTCAAGCAGCAGTTTGGCGGATTCCTCTCAGAGTTTGCATATGGAGAATACAGATATCTGGCTAACAGCGTAGAGCAGTTCTTTGATAATGGCGGAACAAGGTGCTATGTAATGCGTGTAGCTCCCAGGGATGCCAAGCCCGCTACAGCTAAAAAGGGTCTTCTTAACGTAACAGCTTCAAGTGCAGGCACATGGGGCAACAAGGTTAAGATCATGCTCGCAACAAACAAGAAGCGCAAGATGCAGCTTATTGAGAAGGTTGATGGCGGATTTATTGCCAAGACAACTGATGGCTTCAGAGAGGGAGATCTTGTTGAGTTCGAGGGAACATACACAAGGATTAAATCAATCTTTGACAGAGAAGTAGCATTTGAGGATGAGCTTCCTGATAAGGCAGTAGATACTGACATCGTTCCCAAGTCAGTTGTATACCTGGTAACAATGGACGTTTCAGTCCGTTATGCTGATGATGTTGAGAACTACTCAGAGCTCTCAATGAACACACAGTCTCCGAAGTACATCGGATCAAGACTTGCTTCCAGCGACATCATCAAGGTTGAGGTAGCACCTCAGAAGGTACCCGGAAATCCTGTAGCAGATATTCTGGGTGAAGATGCAACGGACGGTGTATTCTTCCTGGATGGCGGATCAGACGGTTCTGCTTCAAAGGTTGATGCATCAACATATCTCGGCGAGGACAACGGCCCCGGAAAGAGAACCGGTCTTGCAGCCTTCGTTGAGAACAACATAGTAAGCATGATGGCTATCCCCGGCATTACAATTCCTGAAGTAGTAGTAGGACTTGTAGCTCACTGTGAGAGACTCAGAAGCCGCTTCGCAGTACTGGATATGCCTAAGGAGATGTACAAGACAGCCGACCTTATCGGCTACAGGCAGATGGTTGATTCAACCTATGCAGCTATGTATCATCCATGGATCCAGGTATTTGACAGATCCGCCAACAAAGCAGACTTCATTCCTCCGTCAGGAGCAGTTTGCGGCGTTTACTCAAGAACAGATATTGACAGAGGTGTTCATAAGGCACCTGCAAATGAAGTTGTATTCTGCACAGGCCTTTCTGTAAACTACACCAAGGACGAGCAGGACATCCTTAACCCTGAGGGAATCAACCTCATCAGAGTACTTCCCGGACAGGGGACACGTATCTGGGGCGCAAGGACAGCTTCAAGCAACAGCGCATTCAAGTATGTCAATGTACGTAGATTGTTCATCTTCGTTGAAGAGAGTATCAAGGCAAACACCAACTGGGTTGTATTTGAGCCCAACGATCCTACACTGTGGCAGAGAGTAAATCTCACAATCTCCAACTTCCTTGACGGACTGTGGAGAAACGGAATGCTTGCCGGCGAGTCCGCAGCTGATTCCTATTTCGTAGAGATCGGACCTTCAACCATGACAAGAGACGACATCATGAACGGCAGACTTATCTGCAACATTGGTATCGCACCTTCACGTCCTGCAGAGTTCGTAATCTTCAGAGTAACTCAGCATACATCTGAAGCAGGCGGCGGCAGCGAGGAGTAAGCCAGTGTTATGCAGCGGATTATTCCGCAATCATATTAAACTAAGAAAGGAGTCATAGAATATGGCTACTGGAGCATATGATAACGGTAGAGGTTCTGCCTATCCGTTAACCAAAATGAATTTCCTCGTGACAGTTGATTCTATCGCGGGAACTGCAGCTTTTTCAGAAGTTACAGGAATTGAGGCTACTGTTGATGTTATCGAGTTCCGTCAGGGCAATTCAGGGTCACTGGCACCTGTAAAGCTTCCTGGACTTGTTAAACATGGCAACGTTACTCTTAAGATGGGCTATATCATTTCCAGTCCGTTTAAGACATGGGTAATGGAGTGTGTGAGTGAGATGCGTGGACAGATTCCTCGTCAGAACGTTACAATCGAGCTCATTGATATCAACTCCGGTTCACCTACATCAGTTGTTACATCATCAGTTGGAGCACGTCAGTGGACACTGACAAATGCATGGGTAACCAAGTATACTGCTCCCGACCTTGATGCAAAGAACTCAGATGTTGCAATCGAGACAGTAGAAATAGCATATGAGGAACTTGTAATTCCTAACTAAAAAGAAGAGATATATTTTCTTTTCGGACACAGGACCCTTTGGTCCTGTGCCCTGTAAAGAAAATATAGGGGGAGAAAATAAGGATGAACACAACATATGAATTTACATTGCCGAAGGGTTATATGGATGCCACAGGCCAGCTCCACCAGAGGGGAAGGATGAGACTTGCAACAGCAGGTGATGAGATTTCAGCCACAAGGGACCCCAGAGTCCTGGCCAATCCTTCGTATCTGACAATCGTTATCTTAAGTAAGGTTGTTACAGAACTTGAGGGGCTTGATGCGGTTACGGCTACAACTATTGAGCAGCTCTTTACAGCGGATCTTGCTTTTCTTCAGGACATGTACCAGAGGATAAACGACGTGGAGCCACCGGTCATGCGATGTGTTTGTCCGGACTGCGGAAGAACCTTTGAGGTCCCTCTAAATTTTACACAGGAGGGCTAAGGCTTTATCCGAAGGATGATCTGTACAGGGAGATGTCTTTTATCTCCTATTACTTCCACTGGGGACAGGATGAGGTGATGAAGCTTGATCACTCTGAGAGGCGAAGGTGGTGCAGAGAGATTTCGGAGATCAATAAGAGTCTGAACCCCTCAAAGAAGAACAAAGAGAAGAGTATTCTTGATATGAAGCCCGGAAGAGGCTTTTGATATGTGTAACTTTTAATGTAACAGTGGGGACTGTAATATGCCAAGAAAATATATTGTCAGAGACGGTGATAATATTGAATATAAGACCGTATTCGAGGATGGAAACTACAGCAATGCTGAAGCCAAAATCCTTGGAAACACCGACTGGGATGCCATAAATAATCCTATCCCGGCATTCAACTTCGTGCTGATGGTTGAGGCTGTGTATTTCCTTCCCGTTAAGACCGTACGGGCTTTTACCAAGGAAAATGAGTTTGAGTACATAAAAGAGGGCGGTGTCAACGATTACGTTCACATGAAGAGGAAGCCCATCTCCAAGCCCTTTACCTTCCAGATTGAGAGGTATGTCGGAACAGAGAGATTTATGGATCCCCTGGCTCTTGGAACAGAGCTGATCCTGCCGGTGGTGCTGTTTTTGTACAGACACAAGGCAAGGAGCGGATGGTCTGACAGTGCTCCTGCATTTCCTGCAAGGCTGTATGCCTTTACAGGCTGTGTCGTGACCAGTAAGGAATATGGAGAGTTAAATGCGGAGAGAGCAGGACTCCTCACAGAGACAACTACTATTGCCTACAGGGAAATGGTAGTACTGAGCAACGGATTTGAATCTCTTGGCATCAATTTCATGAGTGCCGAGCAGAAGGAGTGGAATCCGGACGACAACAAGGAGACAAAGGGGCCCGGCTACAAGACCAAATATGCTGCCTTCTCCAAGCTTGATGACAAAAGTCAGTCTTCTTATCTTTACGAATGGACTGAGGAAGACGGCATATCACGCATGAAGATGAAGCCTGATGCCGGATACAAGCTATTTAAGGAAAAGTGGGACGGAAAGCCCGCGAGCAAGACTTGGGCTAAGAAGTCCAGGCCCGATGAGGCAAATAAAACCTATGAAGTTAAGGATGTCGGCGGTAAGCCTACGATGGTCAGAAAGGACACAGGCGACTACAACAGGCCTCAGTACGAGCTTGCCAAGGATAAGGACAAAGAGAAATACGCAGTCAAGGCTTATGTTGACCAGAACTCCGGCGAGAAGATCTACGACAAAAACAAGGATAAGTCCGGACAGACCCACATCAAGAGAGTCGACCATGCACAGATCAACAAGCCTGCCTGGACGGGCGAAAACGGCGCCAAGAATCAGTGGGCATCCACATCCGTTCCGGATAAGAACAACAAGGTCTACACCGTCACTACCAAGGACGGCGTAAGTACCGTCAAGAGAAAGGATTCCTCGCCCTACAACAGACCACAGTACGAGCTTAAGAAGGACAAGGAAAAACAGAAATATTCAGAGATGTCACCTATCGACAAGAATGAGAAGATTTACCAGAGGAACGGTGACAAGTTTGAGAGAATAGACAAGGCACAGGTCAACAAGAAGCCTTACGAGATCAGTAAGGACAGACAGAAGAACAAGTACGCGGCAGTATCACCCAAGGATAAAGAGACTCCTGAGGCAAAGGATCCGTACAGCATCGCAGATGACGGAGCAACACCAAAATATGCCCAGGAATCGCCTGTTGATGACCAGAAGCCTGTGGCAAAGGATCCCTATAAGATAAGTGACGGCGCAACAGCCAAGTACGCCGCCAAGTCGCCAAAGGATTCAGAGAAGGCTGAGGCAAAGGATCCCTATAAGATAAGTGACGGTGCAGCTCCAAAGTACGCACAGTCATCGCCAAAGGATTCAGAGAAGGCTGAGGTCAAGGGACCGTACAGTATAAAGGACGGAGCAACACCTAAATTTGCTGCTTCATCTCCTGTGGATTCACAGAAGGCTCCCGCGGTAACATGGCCTCCCACAAGGAGAGCACTTACCAAAAAAGACATACCCAAGAAATGAGTAATGAGGTTTTGAAATGCTGACGATCACATCTCCAATTGAGATAAAGGCAAAAACTGCATACATGAGAGACCCGGAAGCCTTTTATAACAGGATAGTAGGCAACTACTCCCTGATGGAGACAAAGATCGCACAGGAAGACCTGTTACATATTGCCGCTACACCTCCGGAGATATATGTCTCCGAGGGTGAGGGCATGACAAGCATCCTTGCCAGAAATGAGCGCAATGAGACCAACATCAACAAGGTAAACATCCTGAATAACGTGATCAACAGGATAATAGCATCCGCTAATGTTGACCTCACCTATCAGGACAGAGTCTTTATCACAGATGCGCTCTACAAGCTGGGCATCAGGGATGAAAAGAGATTCATGAATGCCTTTTACCGCATGAGTGAGGAGACCAAGAACACCAATACTCTCATAAACCTCTATCTCGAGAGGGGAGGAGAGCTTCGTGACCTTATTGAGTCCCTCGAGACAAGGGAGAGGCAGCTGACCTTTGCTGAAGGAGAAAGCACCCAAACGCAGAGGGAGAACTTCCTCTACAGGGATATCATAGACAGGCTCCGCACAGGTCCTATCTATGAGATAGTTTCCAATTTTAACAGATCTGTGGAGGACAACGAGATCGATGCAAGGGAGTATTCCATTGCAAATCAGTCCTATATCTCACAGCACATTCTTCTTTCAGTGCTCAGGGAGAGGGCAGGAGTAGGAGAGGCCGACATTACCTTCCTCTCAGGAGATACCTACGAGGAATCAATTGAGAATGAGGAGAGTAATGTGGTAAATGTCCGCAACGAGATAACATCAGCTGTCCTTATGGACATGCTTCGCAACATCTACCACACAGGCTTCAACAAGTTTTATTCAAACAATGATACATATTACAGGTTTGAGGACACATTTTTTAAATCATCAGACCAGACCTTCCTTAGGCTGGTAAGCAACACAACAAGTGACCTAAGCTACAACATTGGAACAGAGGAGTATATCACAGAGAACAACAGACTATCGTCCAGCGAGATCGAGCTTTTAGAAAGTGAACGTACCGGGGAACTTTCTGCAGAAGAAGCTCAAAGGATCACTGAGACCGTTAACGCAATGAACATCCAAAATGAGATGCGAAGGCAGCGGTATGTGGAGGCGATCCGGGAAATACGGCAGCGTGAATCAGTGGCACAGGAGTCAGGCAGCGGGATGAAGCAGACCCGTGAGGACGGCGTACTTGCCCTAACAGACCCGCAGAAGCTCATGGAAAAACTGCAGGAGCGCACCGAGCGGAGAATCCAGAGACAGAATGATATCATCAGAGAACTTCAGATGATATTCCCGGAACGGACAACTGAGATCTATCAGCTGATAAGTGATTTCAAGGCGGGGGATATTAACGTCCTTGAACAGAATCTGATCAGAACTGCCGATGTGGGTGAACTCATCTATGATATACAAACTGTTGAAGCTGAGGCCCGGGGAAGTTTTAATAAAGGAACTGCTCAAAGTCAGGGGGAGAATAGACCAAAGTCTGAGGGGACAAGGGCCCGTGGGGATTTAGGGCAAAAGTCAGCCCTGTCGACGACAGAAGATATTACCTATGAACTAACAAGCAATTACTATCAGACTCCGGAGGAAGATTTGATGCAGCATGTCAGATCTTCCGAAGGGGCTATCCCTGAAGCAGGGGGGCAGTTCTTAAGACCTGACAGAGGAGCTTCACAAGGTCAGGGCATGAATTGGCAAAAGTCTGACAGGACAGGAGCTGTTACAGAATCCAGTCAGAGGCCGTTCGGTTCAAGGCCGGCAGATATTACCTATGAACAGACGAGCAATTACTATCAGACTCCGGAAGAAGATCTTATGCAGCATGTCAGATCTTCCGAAGAAGCCATTCCTGAATTAAGAGGACAATTACAGAGAAGAGATGAGGAAACTCAGAGATTTCTCGATGAGATAAAGGCTGCAAGAAGAGAGGAAGGTGCCGCACAAAGTACCGGCGGTGACGCGAGGGAACCTGTGGAGACTGTTCACAGACAGACCCAGTCGCTCACAGTTGAGGAGCTCAACGAGCAGCTGGAGGAGATGCAGCACAGCATCTCCAAACAGATAAAGAAGGTAGAGATGGCAGATGTGGTTACAGAGAACCGCACTACCAATGTGACGCAGGTGACCTCAAACGATAATGTCAGACAGCAGCTGCGCACAAGAGACATAGAACAGATGATAGAAAATGGCATAAAGAGCCAGATGAACACCATCAGCAATCAGGTTATGGGCAAGATTGAACGCCAGATGAAGAACGAGAAGATGAGAAGAGGGTACTAGTGTAATCTGGAAAAATAACCGGACTATTTGATGTACCGGATAACTGAGGAGAGGAGGACAAGCCATGCCGGCAGGTCTTGATAACTTTGGATCAAGTTTAAAGGGTATGTTTACGGATGGAGCCGGTGAGAAGGCGGTTCTGTATATATATCTTACTGATGCATTTTCTATTAAGAGCAAAGATGATTTTAACAAGGAAGTCGGAGAACTCAACACCCTGGCAACCAGTCTCATGAAGGAGACAAAGAGCAGGATAAGTCCCGGCAATTTGTGGAAGGACGCGAAGAATACTTTCATACCGGGCAGCAGCGGTCCGGACAAGGTCGGAGAGCTTACCTCTGACAAGAAGTTTATCAAGTTCACGGTTCAGTACAATCCTCAGACTGTCAGACTATCATCGGTAAGTGGTAAGGTTCAGGCGAAGAAAGCAGACGGTGGAATAGAAAAGCTGGATGTTTACAACTTCGCCGGCAAGAGTAAGCTTTCTTTTGATCTAATATTTGACGATTGCGACAACATGAATGCGTTTATGATAAATGATGTTGTCAATACAAATGTATCGGGGCTTGTCAATAAGGGATTGGATGCCTATTCACATGGAGGTCTCACACACAGCGTGAGAAAGCGAATGGATGCAATAATGTCGCTCCTCTCATCAAGGGCAACCCAGCAGGTTATCTTTGCCTGGGGCAAGATGATCTTCAGAGGATCGATTACAGACGTTGAAAACAGATTTATCATGTTTAACCCTGCAGGAAACCCGATAAGGGGAGAGATGCACATTGAGCTTACTCAGGATAAGGCTACTGCGGATCTTAATTATGATGAGACCTATTGGGATAAGGCATTTAAGGACTGTTTTAAGCCGGCCACCAAGGATTCTCTTACAGGTCTTAAGGGCAATTCCTATCTGGACAGACTCAGCAACAATCCTTTCTTAAATATCTGATGGAAACAGTGATAACCTGCTACAAAAACTATAGAGCATCCTAATGGATCTGTAATGAAAGGTCCCTCTTAGGACTATTATAGAAGAGGTATTTTATGGGCGCTTGGGATACATTTAAGGACAGTGCAAAATCTCTTATTGGAGGAAATAAAAAAGCCATATTGGAAGTTGCAGATTTTTCGGAGCGTAAGATACAGGAAGAGAATGCACAAAAGCCATCAGCGGGTAAGCCCGGAATCTCATCCGTAGGCGGTTTTTCAACTGAGGCAATGAATAAGTATGGTAAAGCTCTTGATAATATAAAATCTTCTGTTGACGATTTGGTCGGTGGTGGAAAAGACGGCTTTGATTATTACCAAAAGATAAAGAAATACAGGTTTGAGGTTCAGTTTAACCCGGAAGAAATCTCGATAACCGGTTACGGCGGCGAGGAGCTTCCTATAAACACCTACCGAACCAAGGATAAGAATGGTAAGGAAGAGGTTAGGGATGATAAAGAGAAAAATCCTAATCAGATTGGAGATGTTCCTCTTCAGGGTTCTCACATGGCATCAGCTTCAACCCGAATAGATATGCGTTTCAAGCTTATCTTTGATCAGGTCAACATACAGGATGCTTTTTTTGCAGATAAGTTTACGCTCTCCCAGACCAATATAGTTAAGGGTGTAGGCAGCGCAATTAAGAAGGGCGTCGGAAAGGTTACAGACAAAGCAAAGCAGGGGCACTGGACCGTTCAGACAGAGGTTGAGGCACTGACAGCGATAGTAAGGGATCAGAACAAGCGTCTCGCCAGATTTGCCTGGGGGGATATGGCATATGAGGGAGTTATTAACCATGTAAGTGCAGAGTATGTCATGTTCAATGTAAACGGTGAGCCAATAAGAGCGTTTGTGAATATTTCCATGATTCTGTTTGATGCAGAAGTCAGTGGTGCAAATACAAATATCTGGAAGAATGAGTACATGAAGGATTTTGGCTCACTTGGTGATCCTACAAAAAATCTTCAGGTCAGTATGTAAGTATATTACGGGGGAAATCTTTTTTATATGGCAGCTATAAATGTTAGTGATCTCAGTAAAAAATATGAGGGATTTCTCGAGCCTCTTGTGAGAGTCTATCTCGGTGACAAAAATCCGGAGGAGATCAAGAAGAACCCGGTGAAGGTGGTGGATATTACTGTAGAGCTCACAAGTGACCTTAAGGCCAGCATGGCCACATTCTCACTTATTAATGTTTACAGCTTTGATATCGGTGCCTTCAGAACCAGTGATCTTAAAAAATACATAGCAATAGGAACTGATGTCAAGCTCCTTCTGGGACATGCTACCAGCATAACGACAGTGTTTGTGGGATACATTGCAGGAGTGGATTTCATCTATGATGCGACAGCGCCCGGAGAGTCCAGGATAAGGATCACAGCCATGGATATAAAGGGAGTAATGATGGCCAACAACCAGTCGAAAAGACTCAAGGCCAACTATTACTCAGACGCAGTTAAGGAAATCCTTGATGGACAGACCTATCAGAACCTCAAGAACAACGACATAATAAAGGATTTGACAATATCAGACACACCTGACAAGCCAGCCGGTGGAGCTGCTGTTGGCGGAGTCGGAGGAGGTGCCGCCGGCGGTGGTGAGGTTGATAACAGGATAGAGATGGTTGCAGAGTCCGACTTTGAATTTGTTTGTAAGGTTGCAAGGAAATTCAACTACGAATTCTTTTCCATAGGCGGCAACGTAGTCTTCAGGGCTGCGAAGATGAATACTGAGGTTTTGGCGGAAATAAGTCCTTGTCCTGAGATAATTTACTATGATATTGGTTATGATATCACCGGCATAGTAGGTGAGGTCAAGGTAAGGACTATGGACGTCGGCAAGGCCAACAAGATAGAGGTCAAGAAAAAGAATTCAGCGAAAGTTTCAATAGGCTCCAAGGCCAAGCCTCTTATCACCAATCAGAGCTATGTCTATGTCGACTCTGCGATAGAGAGTCAGACTGATGCTGACAACAGGGCGAAGTACATCCTGGAAAACATGTCCTACAGATTCGGAAATCTTCGCATGATCTTAAAGGGCATGCCTGAGTTCGTACCGGGAAGATTTATTCAGCTTAAAGGCTTTGGTGACGCAGCTTCAAATAAGTTTTACATAACGGATGTCACTCACGAGTTTCTGGCCGGAAGCGGCTTTACTACAACAATTGAGGGTAAGGCATCAACAATGTAGATAATTATCATCGGAGGAAGTAATGCCATTTTTTGACGTAGTTGATGATGTCGCAAGGCATCAGTATTTAAAAAATGATATGGGAGACACCCGTATAAGCGGAGTAATGGTCTGCCAGGTGATGAAGAATTACGATGAGAAAAAGAAGGGGTTTATTCAGGTCGATATCAACACCAGAGACTACGCAGACACCAAGCTTGTATGGGCGAGGATGGCCTTCCCTTACTGTGGCAACAAGTGGGGAGACTATTTTCTTCCGGAGGTCGGAGATCAGGTCATAGTGGCCTTCGAACAGGGCAACATCGAGAGGGCATTTGTCATAGGCTCAGTTCCCAAAGCCAATTCAGGTTTTTTGTCCAAGGCCTGCGATGAGAAAAACAAGATAAAGAGAATAACAACCAGGAACGGTAATAACATAGATATAATTGACAACCCTGAGGGTGAGGGGGACAACGACAAGATAACCATCACCACCTCCAAGAGCCTTCATAAGGTTGAGCTTGACAATGAGAAGAAGAAGATCCTCATTTCCGACAAGGAAGGCAATAACAAGATTGAGATGAAGACCGAAAACGGTCAGATGGAGATCCTGGCAAAGCAGAAGCTCACCATCAAGGTAGGTGACAATGTCAAGGTGTTCATGAACGGCTCCAACGGAACCGTTACCATAGAGGCAGAGAAGATTAAGTTCGAAGCCAGCAATACTGCTGAGCTTAAGTCAAACAACCGCGTGACCGTAGAGGGCGGAAACGTGACTGTATCCGGCAATTCAATGCTCAAATTAAAGTCCAGCGGCCCGGTATCAGTAGAGGGGACACCTATAAAGCTTGGATGATTTTATAAGGGGGAAGTTTTATGGAACAGGCATTTTTAGGAACGGGTGTTGCGTTTCCGCCGCAGGTTGACCCTGCAACCGGTCGGTTTAAAATGAGCAGTGGTGCACAGAGTGTCAAGGAATCAATCTATCTGATACTTATGACCCAGGTAACTGAGCGTCTTACAAGACCGGGCTTTGGTAGTGACACCGCATCATATATATTCATGGATGCTTCGCTTACAGAGCTGACTCTCATGAGAAGAGACCTGACAGAGACCATATTGGAACAGGAACCCAGGATCAGGGATGTGGATATCAGTACCGAGATGCAGGAGCAGCAGGGATACATACTGGTCAACATCGATTACATCCTGAGGGAGAACAATATAAGCGGCAATCTGGTATTCCCATTCTATCTGAACGTGGAGCCTGAGCCCATAAATGAGCCGGAATACTATGATGCTGATGTGATTGATTCATGATCGCAGGTCCTATTTGTAGTGAGAAGTATAAATTGATCTGTAGAGGCGGATATTATGACCAATGCATTTAAACCTCAGAGTGCTGAGGATATTGAAAACAGAATTGAGGAGCTGCGCAAAACCTACACCCCGGAGTGGATTTTTGACAGATTCAATCCGGATGCCGGCTCAGTTATAGCCCAGATATTTGCGCGTCAGACTGAGGAGAACAACCGGCTGATGAGCCAGATGCCTGAGCGCTATCACATGGAATTTGTCAACATGCTGGATTCCACACTTCGTCCTGCGCAGCCCGCAGCCAGCATCGTTGTCTTTAACATGGAGGGCGGTGCCTACATGGGTACCCAGGTTCCAAAGGGGACAAGGCTCTCAGCAGAGTCTGACCTTACAGATTCCGGCTATATCGTATATGAGACTGAGAGGAACGTCTTCGTCACGGATTCCCGCATCAGGAATGTATTTCTTACAGATGCCGAGGACGGAACACTTTCACCTGTTTTTGGGGACATAGATGTACCTGAGATCGTGACAGGTGAGATGCCTGCAGCGTCCGATGATGAAGAGCCTGAAGGGTCAGTATTTATTCCCGAGGAGGAGCCGGATGATTCAAGGCCGGCAGTTGTTCCGCCCTTCACACTCTTTGGTGAGAAGACCAACCTTGGAAAGAGCATACTTGTTATGTATGAGCAGAGACTCTTTGACGGTGTCAATGAGCCGATCTACATAAGGTTTGAGAATGCCAATGACACCGTTGAAGCGATTGCAGGCGGCAGGCTCAGCTTCAGATATCTGACAAAGAAGGGCTTTGCAGATTTCGAGAAGGTAACTCTTGCAGAGGACAAAAAGACCTTTATCCTCATAAAGAGCAAGGAATCAGCCAAGGTTAC
This sequence comes from Butyrivibrio sp., assembly GCA_024694565.1. Lineage (GTDB taxonomy): Bacteria > Bacillota > Clostridia > Lachnospirales > Lachnospiraceae > Butyrivibrio. The sequence goes on from JAILJR010000034.1 coordinate 38,779, forward strand.
CATAGCCGAAAGAAAGTACGCAGTAGTTACTCTTGAAGCCAACTATGTTATGACCAACTCCTTTGATGTGAGCGCTCTGTCCCTGTCAGCAGGCGGCAATTCCAAGGTCCCTGAATATGCAGGCGACGGTTCGGTGGAGTATGATGTCAGGAAGTTTGATCCTTTTTCGGATACGCTTGCCGTTTACAATGAGTGCTATATAGGCCATAATTCATGCTTTTCCAAGGCCGGAGCAAAGATAACACTGGATTTCAAGGTGAACTACCATGAGAACCAGCTTCGTATAACTCCCGAGCAGGAGGAGGCAGAGCTTGCCATCATCAAGAGAAAGCCCAAAAAGACGCCTCTTGATTTCCCGGCAACAGCTACAGTCAATGAGATCTCCATTGAGTACTACAATGGCATCGGCTGGAAGAAGATAATATGCGACACCGAGTACGGAGCTCTTTTCGAGAACGCAGAGCTTGGAGATTACAGACTCTCCTTTACCTGCCCTTATGACTGGCTGGAGTCGGAGAGTGGCCCTTACAGCGGAAGATGTCTGCGATTCAGGATAATCAAGTCAGACAACTGCTACATGAGGCCGGCTGTTCACACCTATCCCACGATAGAGAATATGAGGATATCCTATTCCTATGAGGGCAAGTTCTCCTTCCCCGACAGACTCGAGAGAATCTGCGGAACCAAGAAGGAAGATATCACTTCAGCCATGTATCTTGACAAGCCCTTCAATATCCTTTCCGGCAATGATTACCACGAGGATGCGCTTTATATCGGTCTTGACAAGAAGCTCACTGAGGGACCTGTCAGCATATATTTCCAGCTTTCGGACAGCAACAACCAGAGCGGAGTAAAGTGCAAGCTTGAGTACAGCTCGCCCCAGGGATTCTCTGAGACGAGGTTTACAGACCTCACAGAGGACTTTACAAGGAGCGGAATGCTGATGTTCATGCCTCCCCAGGATCTGATAGAAACCACCATCGAGGGACGAAGGCTGTACTGGCTGAGGCTGACAAGAAGCAGATTTGCAAAGAGTGAACTGAGCGACGCCTTCCTTCCGCACATTGCTCTGATGTGCCTGAATGCAGTAAGTGTTACAAATGTGCAGACTTCGGATGAGGGCGACTACTACATAGAGGATGCAATCCCCAACACCAGTGTTTCACTTGGCGTTGATAACATACTGGACGCAGAGATATGGGTAAATGAGAGGGGCTATACAAGAAAAGAGGAAATGAAAGAGCTTATGCTCCTTCATCCCGAGAGAGTAAGAGCAGAGTATGACTTCCTCGGAAGGATATCAGCCTTCTATGTTCTCTGGCAGGAGGTGGATTCCTTTGATGTTGTTCCTCACAGAAGGTGCTATAGACTGGACCGTATGACCGGAAGGATTCTCTTTTCTGACGGATCGAAATGCGATATGCCAAGAGTCACAGACGATATCGCCTTCAAGGCAAGGATCCGCTCGACAGACGGAGAAAAAGGCAATCTTTCAGAGGGTGAGATATCGAATTTCATCGGCTCAACACCCTATATCGAGAGTGTCTTTAATCCGATAAGGGCTCACGGCGGAAGCAATCTTGAGACCATCGACCACGCGCTCATGAGATGCGCAGGAATAATGCACTCAAGATGGAAGCTTGTCTCGGAGATGGACTATGTAAGACATGTAATGGAGTTCTCAGACAGTATTGACAGGACCAGGATCATAAGCGGTCTCACAATAGAGGGCAACGAGGTTGCATCAGACATATCGATAGTGCTTCTTATGAAGGACTATGCAGACGGAGCCTTCTCCTTCCACAGGATAGCAGCAGCGCTTCAGAGGGATATTTTAAAGCACTGTGAAGTGACGGTAACCCAGGACAATCTTCACATAGTAGAGCCTATATTCGTAGAGATATCCATATGTGTCTGGGCAATGGTAATGGATATGGACGATTCCTTCGAGGTACAGAATGAGGTCAAAACAGTCCTGTCAGATTATCTCAATCCCGTAAGGAGCAAGAACGATGACGGATGGGAGATAGGAACTCTTCCAAAGGAATCACAGATCCTCATGAGACTGGGAATACTTAGAAGCAAGGCCGTGATACAGAGGATCACCATGATAGGCAAATACATCGATGTGTATGGTGAGCATGAGCTAGATACCACGGACATCAAAATATCGCCGTTTATGGTTCCAAAGAATGGCAAACATACTGTTATAATCACAAACAAGTAAGCCTGTAATTAAAAGTATTAATAACTTAAGGGACATACAAGATGTTAAGTGTAGAGGAATTAAAAGCAAGAACCTATCAAGAGAGAATGGAAGACGTCTACAGGGAGCTGCCCATCCGTTCCACGGAGTGGACGAACTACAACGCTTCTGACCCCGGTATTACGATACTGGAGAACCTGACAGCATTTTCTGCCCTTCAGGGAGCTGAGATAGTCAACCTGAGCTACCGCGCGAGGATGGCACTTCTTAAGATGGCGGGCTTTGCGCCCTACAGAGGAAAGAGCGCCAAGCTTCTTCTGTCAGCGGATCACCTCAAAAAGCCGGTGACACTCAAGGCCGGCGAGCGATTCCATATCGGCGATCTGTGCTTTGAGACCAACAGGGAGATCATCACCGGAGCCTGCAAGATCATCGGTGTCTTTGGATATGATGGGGAGAGCTTCCGGGATTACAGCTTCTGCCTTGACAAGGAGATAAGTGTTCCGGGCAAATTCTTCGGTGAGAAGCCCAAAAAGGACGCCTCAGTCTACTTTATCATAGACAACGACCCGACTCCTTTAAAGGAGATAATCCTCTACGCCAAGGTCGTGGAGAACCCCAGGAGAAATAAGACTGAGGACAGGACGGAGCATATCTTTGCAGATATCGTCTGGGAAGTGTATACTGAATCAGGGTTTGAGGAGATAAATGCCAGGGATTTCACCGCAGCCTTTGTAGAGAGCGGAGAAATAAAGCTCTCCCTCGGCGACAGGAAGCTGGCGGTATATGACGGAGCACCTGACAAGGGGTACTGCATCAGGGCTACACTGACAAGGGCAGGCTACGACATAGTTCCCAAGGTTACCAATATTTACGGCTTTCTGTTTGAAGTCTGGCAGAAGGATACCAAGTCCTTCAGCCAGGTATTCGGAAGAAACGACAAGATAACCGTCAATTCACCCATAGGTAATGACGTATACTACCTGGTTTTCGGCAAGGAAAAGAAGGGCTCATCCTACAGAAGATATGAGATGGTGACCCAGGGAGGCCAGAAGGGAAGATTTGTCATCCAGAAGAGCTTCTATGAGGGCGTTAACCTTGAGTTCTCACAGCAGGAATTCGGCTATGCACCCATTAAGTGCAAGGACTGCGTGAGGGTCATCCTCTACAATCAGGAGATCATGCAGAGGTACAATGTGGGCAAGGTTGTTGGCTATGATGACCAGGAGATTGAGCTTCCCTGCAGGAACATCGTGCATGAGACCTTCTTCCTCATTGCCAGGAGGAAGGACAAGGACGGATATCTCTACGACTTTGTAAGACCGGAGAAAAAGAACGAGGGTGCTCTTTACTATCACCTGCTTGAGGGCGACGGAAAGATAATAATCGAGGACCCGGGCGATTTCATAGATGCAGATCTTTTCATGGGCAGCGTAGCTGTCAACAGCGGAGACAGGGGCAACATCAATCCCGGAAGCAATATTGATATAGACAATGAAAGTATTCCTGATGGTTTCTATAATCCCGGCTATGGCACCGGCGGATGCTTCAGGGAGAATCTCGACAAGGTAAAAGAGCGGTTCCTGAGGGACATGAGAACTCCCTACAGGGCAGTTACCGCCAGTGACTACGAGTATCTTGTACAGACAACTCCAGGGCTTTGTATAAGAAAAGCCAAAGCGGTGATGGATTCATCAAACAATATGGTGAGGGTAGTAGTGCTTCCGGATTCCGATGAGAACTTCCCAAAGCTCTCGGGTATCTACTCAAAAAGGATTGAAGACAGGCTCAGGGAGAGGCGTCTTCTCACCACACAGTTCGTCATTGTGAGGCCAAACTTCGTTGCAATCGGCGTAAAGTGTACAGTCTATGTAAAGAGGCATTTCACAGACTGTCGCAGTCAGATTGAGGAGAGGATAAAGAGCCAGGTGGATTACATCCATTCAGACAAAAATTTCGGTGACAGACTGATGTTTGAGGATGTCTTCCATTCGATAGAGGATCTGGAATGTGTGGAGTATGTATATGATCTCTCACTCCACTCAGAGAACGGCAAGCTCGCACAGGTCAAGGAATATGACATATTCCCGAGATTTGACTGTCTGTGCTATCCGGGAGAGATACAGCTTGAGCTGGTTACATCATAATAATTCAGATAGTCAATTCTTTACGGATGTGGAATTTCTTTAGATTAATCGCAATTTACAGGAGTGATCATGGCAAACGATATCTGGTATTCAATTAAGAATAATCGTCTGAATCAGGGGTATGTAGAGGGTTTCAGGATTGAGGACGATGGAAAACTGGTGCTTGATGAGACCAAAAGAGACCACTGTGTTTTCCTGCGGCCCATCGACGGAGTAAAAGATGGTGCATTTTGGGGCAGACTATCGTGTAATCTTCTTTTGCCTGAGGAAATTGTATGTTATATTTATATTATAGCTTCTGATAATACAGATGTTATACTGGGTCATGATGAGGATATAGACATAGCAGAATTCCTATGTGATAAGGAAAATCCGCTCCATAAGAAGATCGGACTTCTCAATCAGCTTGGCGCAAAGAGATTTGTCAACACAAGTGACATGCTGCTTTATGATCTTGAGGGGAGATATCTCTTTATCGGCATAGAGATGCTGGGAACAGGCAAGGCCTCCATAGGAAGGATCAGGGTTGGAGCACAGGGCGACAACTTTATGGCAGCCTTTCCCGAGGTATACAGGCAGAGGAACAGCTTCTTCCACAGATATATGTCGATCTTTTCCAGCATCTACAACGACATCAGTGAACAGAATGACAGGCTTTATGAGATGCTTGATCTGGATAAATGCTCACCGGAGCTGCTTGAGATGTACGGCACCTGGTTTGGCATAAATCTGAAGGGCGGAATCCTTCCGGAAAATATCCTGAGGAGTATTGTAAAAGAGGCCTATTACCTGAACCGCATGAAGGGAACGAGGCAGGTTATAGACAGGATACTTCAGATCATGCTGGGAGACGATGTTCTTGTATATGAGAATCGTCTCAATGACGGCGAGATATTCGGTCTTACGATACTGGTTAACCGAAGGCTCACTGAGGAGCTGAGGCACCAGATAATGTTCGTGCTTGATCAGTTCAAGCCCATAAGGACAAGGATAAGGCTGTTCCAGATGGAGAAGGAAGCAGTCATGGACGGCAACAGCTATCTGGATGTCAATGCAACTATTCCGTCAGAAAAGCATGTGGTTCTGGACGAAGAAGCTCTTTACGACGGCGCTATTACACTGCTATGATTTTCTTGTGGGAAAAGAGGAAAATTCCACAGGAATCCTGCAGGTTGTTTTGCATCCGAGGGAATCAAAAAGTTTTTGCGAGGAGTAACAAAGAGAATGACTATTGATGAAGCAAAAAGCGGGGATATACTGCAGCTGAATGTCCACGGGAAGGTTGATGCCAATTCTTCCACGGAGTTTCAGAATGAGGTGCTTAAGGCATTTCAGAAGAGCAAGAATGTAATTGTCAACCTGGTCGACGTGAGCTATATATCAAGCGCAGGACTTAGGGCCCTTCTTATCGGGCAGAAGACGGCGACTTCCAAAGGGGGTAAGTTTACAATAATCAACGCCAATTCTTCTGTCATGGAAATCCTGCGCGTAACAGGACTTGAGAAGGTGTTGAGTATACAATGATAAGTTTTTCTCACGTTACGAAGGAATTTGAAACAGAGACAGGGGTAATAACAGTCTACAGAGATTTTTCCATGGAGATAGAAGACGGGGAGTTTGTGGTGCTCACAGGGGAGAGCGGCTGCGGAAAGTCTACACTTCTGAAGATGATCTTAAAGGAGACTGAACCTCAGAGTGGAGTGATAAAAGTTGATGGGCAGGATCTATCCGGTATCCGTAGGGGACAGATACCATTCTACAGGCGAGGGATCGGGGTAGTTTTTCAGGATTTCAAGCTTATCCAGGACGAAACAGTCTATGACAATCTGGTTGCAGCTATTCTCGCGACAGGGGGCTCCTACAAGGAAGCTGAGAAGAAGATAATAAATGTCCTGACAATGTTGGGAATTGATTATCTTCACAAGCGTTTTCCGAGGGAGATGAGCGGCGGAGAGCAGCAGAAGGTGTGCCTTGCAAGGGCAATCATAAATAATCCCAAGATACTTTTGGTTGATGAACCGACGGGAAATCTCGATCCGGCATCGACCATGGAGATAAACAGGCTTCTCGAGGTCATCAACGGCCAGGGAGTGACTGTAGTGATGGCGACACACGATATCAAAGCCGCACAGAAGAAGGGAAGACGAAGGATCAATCTTGACGAGGCCAGAAGATCATACAGGAGCCTTGAAAAGACACCTGAGGATTGAGCTTTTATCTGAACTAAAGTATTTGTTTTTATGGAGGAGAAGAGGGGATGACAAGACAACAAAAGCTGGCATTGATTGCAGCCTGCATCTTTTATGTACTTACTGTTTTTGGGTTCTTTTATTTTAGTCTGACGCTTATATTGGTTCTGTTCGCGCTTTTTTCACTTTCAATCGCATATTTTGCTTATCTGTGCTACAGAGCGCACAACGATTATACAGGCGCTGAGCATCTTCAGCAGGAGATCGGTGTCCTGAAGGCTGAAAAGGAGCAGATGAGGTATGATTATGAGACGCTTCTTGAGACCAAGGACGAGGAGATTGAGAAGAGACAGGAGAATATCGAGAGCCTGAAAGAGGACATTCGCGGTATTGAAAAAGAGAGAGACGATACAAAGGCTGAGCTTGAAGAGATGACTGAGAAGATAACCACTGTAAGCAGCGACAATGACAGCCTTCTTCCTCCCGATAATGACGATGATACTGCCACAGTCGATATAATAGCCATTGCAAATCAGGCAGTCAAAGAGCTTGAGGGTGATGCAAGAAGCGCAGGCATAAGAGTCAACATATCCTGTGCTCACGACAAGCTTCTGGTGAATGCATCAGCCAACAGACTCAAGATCATGTTCAGGAACATCATAGATAACTCTATCAAATATATGAATAAGCAGGGATCTTTAGTAATCACCATTTCCACAATCGACGACGACATCTTCATCGTGCTCAAGGATACCGGTGACGGACTTCCAGAGAACGAGACGGAGCATATCTTCGAGCTGAACTACCAGGGCTCCAACAGGATAAGCGGAAACGGACTGGGACTTACCCAGGCCAAGGCCATTGTAGACCACTACGGTGGAATGATCTACGCAAGAAGTCCGGAGGGAGGCGGAATGGGAATCTACATTCAGCTGCCTACGACACATGGGGGTGAAGTATGAGAAGAAATCTAAGGATCTTCACTTTTTTATTCGTATTTTTTGTTGTGGTTGCAATAGGATCTCTTGTGCTTCTTAATGGAGATACTTCTGTCTTTAACAGAAACAGGGACACCATAGGAGCTCAGACAGCAGTTCTTTCACAGGATACAGTGATTGGTGAGGAGCCTGCTGAGCCTGAACCGGTACCCGAGCCGGAACCTGAGCCGGTGCCCGAGCCGGAACCTGAACCGGTACCGGAGCCTGAACCGGTGCCCGAGCCGGAGCCTGAACCGGAGCCGGTATATGAGATGAGATATTTCACCTACACGGTTACAACCCGTGAGACGATACTCAGACTCCGTGAGCTTCCGAGCACAGACGCCAAGATTCTTAAGAAGCTTGCGAAGGGATCATCAGGATATATTCTTGAGCCTGCCAACGACTGGAGCAGGATAGTAACAGATGATGGAATGATGGGATACTCATCATCAATGTATCTTACAATCGATGAGGTTTCCAAGGAGGATTTCCCGCCTGAGTACGTCGACCTTGTAAAGGCTCCGACAGAGGACCTTGCCAAGGAAGTGTTTGAAGCAAACGACGACCTTTCTACTGGTTCTACAGCAGGCGCATCAACTGAAGCAGTGGCAGGAGCCTCAACTGAAGCTGCAGCCGGCGCTTCAACTGAAGCCGTAGCAGGAGCCTCAACCGAAGCTGCAGCCGGCGCTTCAACTGAAGCAGTAACAGGTGCTTCAACCGATGCTTCATCATCAGCATCAAGCCAGAGCGCATTAGACAGCGCAGCATCAGCACTTGAAGGTGCAGCAGCCACCACAGGGACATCCGCAGCAGCTACCACAGGAACATCCGCAGCAGCCACCACAGGGGCTTCCGCAGTTGCTACGCAGTGACATACGCCCGGATAGCGGCAGCTTCGTAGCGACATATGCCTGGACATCGGCAGAGTGTGTTGCAGCTACATTCGCTGCAGCCACCATAGGTACATCCGGAGCAGCTACGCAGTGACATACGTTTGTACAACAGCAGAGTGTGTTGCAGCTACATCCGGGACAGATGCAGAACTGATATGGAACGGAATCAGCCTTCATCCTGTGATGAAGGCTGGTCTTGCGAAGCAGATTGTAAAGGAAAACTCCTTTTGATTCAACAGATAAGGACAGTAAATGTCCTTGCAGTCCATCAAGAGTCTTTTAATACAGTTCAGCTGACCGGAGAAATATACTACTGCAGGATATGTCTTTGTTTTTGGGGATTTTTGAGAGTTGAAGATGTATTGGTAGCAATTTGAGGGTATAATTTAATATGGATTCTGGAAGAATAAAGCGAAAAACGGAAGAAGACATTGGTGAGAAGAAAAAGCCCTACGATCCTGATGAGGAGGAGACTTATCTCTATGATATACGTAAGCCCATGGAGTTTATCAACGAAGGGGTGAACGGAGTCTTTGACATCACCAGGCAGACGGGGATAAATACCGCCAATAGTGTCTTTGACAAATACACCAAGTTCAAAACGTAACTGATTTTAACCTGATACGTATCAATGAGGGGATACATTTATGGGTAGTTTTGATAAGGACGGTTCAAACAGACCATTTCGAGATTATAACGAGTACATGCAGTTTATCTTTGACTGCGTAAATGGTTGTCTGGATAGCTATATCAATAAGATGAAGGTCACCTTTGCAAATGGTGAGGGTGGATACAAGAACGTTCTTTATCCTGATATCGAACTTGCCGGTGACGCCTGTAAGAACAGGCTGGAGGATTCCTACAAGAGAAGACTGGATGGCAAAGCTTCAGCGCCGGTTGATGACGATGATAACGATAGCGGCGATGAAAGTGGAGATGACGACGATGATCTTTTCTCTGCTTTTGGCGCTTCCGGATCTTCAGATAAAGCAAAGAAGTCATCTGACGATGAAGACGATGATGACGACCTCTTCAGCGGATTTTTTGCAACAGATGGTGACAGCAAGAAGAGTAAAGGGGATGATGACTTATTCGGCTCTGATGACGGAGACGATGATGATGAAAACCTGGATGACGACCTTATGGCTCTTCTTGGGAACTTTGCTGCTGACAACCCCGTTGATGAGACTGAAGAGGAATCAACAAAGGTCTGGGATGAGATCAGCAAGGATGCCAACATTCCTGTTCTTGAAAGACTGCGCGTCATCAATGAAAGAGCAGAGAAGACACTGGCTAAGGGCATAAGTCTGCCCTTCTATGAGTTGTGTACACGACTTCATTTTGAGCCGTTTACCATGTTCTGTTTTGCCTGCGGAATACTGTCCTCTACTCAGACAGATTATGCGGGTGTTTTCCATATTGTCAATGAGAATGCTGCTCTTTCAGCACCTACTATTGAGTCTGCAGCCAAGGTCTTTTACGGCTCCGCATTCTCGATTACTGCTGCTTACGGTGACATGAGTGCGTGCCTTGAGCAGCTCCTTCCTGTACTTCCGCTGCAGGTTCAGGGCAGCATGCCTTTCTCAACGGTAGTATCTCCCGATAAGAGGATGATCGATTTCCTGTTCGGACGAAATCCTCTTCTCCTTGATGAAAACTATGCACGATTTATTTATATGCTGACTGATGACAAAGAGCTTGATCCGGTTATGGCCAACGAGGGAAGACTCGATGCCATGAAGATTTCCTTTGGTGACGGATGCAGGATCTTTTACTACTATGGCGATGACGGCAGCGGAAGAAAATTCTTTGTTAAACAGTTCTGCAGGGAAAATGGACTGAAGGCAATCGCCATCAACTGTAAAAAGCTCTTTAACTATGACTTCCAGTTCGTCGACAGGGCGCTGTGGTCTGTTACCAGGGAGTGTATCCTGGCAAAGGCCTGCTGCTGTCTGACAGAGCTCACTTACAGAGAAGAAGAGAAGGAAAAATTCTTCGGCTACATGGATCTGGCCTTCTCGAAACTCACAGAGAAGGACGTTCTGGTATTCGCAATGAGTAAGCTCTACATTGACTTCAGAGAGGTAACTAAGAGTGAATTCACTGATCTTGAGCTTCCAACTCCTACAACCGGTGAGAGACAGACCTGCTGGGAGTATTTTGCGCAGGGCTATTCGCTTGCTGATGATGTGGATCTTCTTGAGATGTCCACTAAGTTCCTGTTTACTGCCGGTAAGATTCACGATGCCCTGGTTAAGGCCAAATCTCTTTCCAACATGGACAAGGAGGACAGGATTTCAAGGGGCAACCTCTTTAAGGGCTGCTATGCACAGATGAGTTCCGAACTTTCACAGAAGGCGACGAGAGTAGAGGCCAAGTTCGGATTCGATGACATCGTTATGAACGAGAGCCAGAGAGAGACTATCCTTCATGCTATTGAGCAGATGACTTACAAGAAGCAGGTTTACGAGTCTTGGAACTACACCAAAAAGTATCCTTACGGTCGTGGACTTACGGTGCTTCTGTTCGGTGCTCCCGGTACAGGTAAATCCATGATGGCGCAGGTTATAGCCCATGAGCTTAATCTCGAGCTGTACCGTGTTGATATTTCAAAGGTTGTTGATAAGTACGTCGGTGAGACAGAGAAATCACTGTCCATGATTTTCAGAGAAGCCAAGAAATGTAACGTCGTATTGTTCTTCGACGAGTGCGATACCATTTTCGCAAAGCGTTCCGATGACGGCGGTTCCAACCAGGCTTCAGCCAACAACAAGACAGCCCTCCTGCTTCAGGAGATGGAAGGCTACGACGGTGTTTGCGTGCTTGCCACAAACTACAAGCACAACATCGACCCCGCATTCTTCAGACGTATGAAATACATCGTCGAGTTCCAGTTCCCGAACGAAGACACCAGAGAGATGCTCTGGAGGACCACTATACCCAAGACCACACCTCTTGCAGATGATGTGGATATCAGATTCCTCGCCGAGAGATTCGAGTTTGCCGGTGGTAATATCAAGAACTGCATCCTGAATGCGGCTTTCCTTGCCGCTGCCGATAAACAATCCGGCGGCCAGGTTCACATGAAGCACTACTTAAATGCCATCAAGTACGAGTTCGTCAAGGTCGGCAAGGTATTCACCAAATCTGACTTCGAACCCTACGCAGAAGAGGTTGGCTTGGCGTAAAAATATAAAAATATAAAACGTGCAATCTTTATCAGCTTTGTAAATGCTGATAACAAAAAAGACTTCTTGCGGGGAGTTTGGTCTATACCTGCAAGAAGTCTTATTAGTTTTATTTTATCAGAGCAGTCTCTTCCTGTTCAATCTGAGCAAAGAGCTCATCGATTGTCTCTGCATCAAATTTGAAGCGTTTAAGACGCTCCCTGGTTTTGCTGTCAGGAATACCATCTTCATGAGCAAAGCGGATTACATCCAGAGCATCCTCTTTTTGAGTTTCTCTCCTAATAGATATTTCCCTGTCCCACTGTTTTATAAATCTCTTGGTAACCTCCTTCCGCTTTTTGACTTTGGTAACTATCTCGTCAATATCTTTGATATCACCATTGGAGTCTGGAACTTTTCCTTAGATTATTTTAAAACGTGTAAACGTTTACGGGGCATTGAGCTTTCTGCAGTATTGATTCAATTGGTCCTTGTTGACAAGAATGGTTTCACAGGTATTATCTAAATGCTATAACAGAACGATACCCACGATTAGCGTTTGTTTACCCTGGAATATTCCTCGAAAAGCCTG
>JAILJR010000153.1 GCA_024694565.1 Butyrivibrio sp.
CATATTGTACAATCACTTCGGGCACGCTTTCGCTCCTTTCGCTTCGTAGCGGTACTAAGGCACCAAAATACGGTGCCTAAGTACCGACGAGCTCATAGGGCCTCTCAGCCTCTTGTGCAATATGCACAGCCGGAGCCGGCCCGGCGAGCTTTTGTCGGACAACTCATTCTTAATATATAATGGCATCGACTGCAGCCATACGACGCGCAATCACCAGCCGCCGATACCCGTGGTATTTTTTTAGTAAAGGAGATATGCTATGCCATCTCAATTCTTTGGACTAAATATTGCAGCAACCGGACTGAGGGCAGCCAATGCTGCACTCAATACTACAGCAAACAACATATCGAATGCCAACACGGATGGATACACCAGACAAAAGGTAAAGACTGCGGCAAGCGATGCTCTGCGGGTTTTTGCTTCATATGGCTGCGCCGGTGCGGGTGTTGAGACGCTTGCTATAGAGCGTGTGCGCGACGGCTTTTATGACGGCAAGTACAGAGCCAATGAAGCTCTTCTTGGGAACTATGAGCAGAAAAATTACTACAATGGTTTGATCGAGCAGTATCTTGATGACGATGGTTCAACCGGGTTTACTTCTCTTTTTAACAGAATGGAAGCATCTATTGAATCCGTGAAAACTGCCGCGGGAACGACTGAGGCCAAGATGGCTTTTGTCTCAAACATGAAGTCGATAACAGAGTACTTTAACAATGTATACAACAGTCTGCAGAAAGAACAGGCAGATGTTAATACTGAGATAAAGCTCCGGGCAGACAGGATCAGCTCCATAGCCCAGGAGATAGCGACAGTTAACCAGCAGATCAATATCATTGAGATGACGGGAACGACGGCAAATGAGCTCAGAGACAAGAGAGACGTGCTGGTTGATGATCTTTCCAAGATAATAAATGTAGAGACAAAGGAAACCCCTATAATTGATGAGACACAGCCGGACAGAGTGACAGGGGCGACAAGATTTCAGGTGTGGGTTGGTACTAATTACGAGCTTGTCGATACGTATGAGTACAAGAAGATGATCTGCGTTGCAAGAGATGAAGACGGATCAAAAGGACAGAACGATGTACAGGGGCTGTATGATATCAAATGGGGCAACAGCAGCTTCAGTGATGGCGATAATGTAAAAGAACTGTCAGATTTTGCTCTTGATTCGATGCTGATAGGAGGAGAACTCCAGGGGCTTTTGGCTATCAGGGACGGCAACAATAGTGAGTACTTCCATGGCAAGACACCTAATGACGGTGTTACGAGAAAGTCTGACGGCAGTGTCGTGGTAAAGGTTAACGTTGATGCAAACTACCTGAAGGATATGGCTAAGGCCACTCTTCCGCCTGACGGAACGATCAAGATCGGGTCTAAGACCTATAAGTATGACTCCTGGGAGTACGACGGAGATTCAACATATTATTTTACAATTGATCATTCAACCCTCTCAAGTATTCCTGATGCAGGAAAGAATGTCAGCATCGGATATGCAAACAGTTATCAGGGGCTTCCTTATTACATGGCTCAGATGAACGAATTTGTGCGCCGCTTCTCTGATGAGGTCAACAAGATAATGGTTAATGGCTATACTGCAGATTCCCTTGATGGTGTAAACATGCTGACAGGTTCTCTGGGAGGGAATATAAAGGCTGAATACAGCTATGAACAGCTGACGACACTGTCTGAAAATAAGGGCTACTATAAGGTCAATGGCGGCAATATTTCAGTGAGTGCAGTTCTTTTGGACAACGCAGACAGACTGGCAACAAAGGCAGATATAACTGAAGGTGAGTCAGAGTTTGCAAATCTTGCAAAACTGCGCAATATGATGGATACCACCAAGCTCTTCAGAGGTGCTTCCTCGGGGGAATTCCTTACGAAGGTCCTTGCAGACGCCGCTCTGAACAAAAATAACTCCAACACTTTGGAGGATACTTACAAGGCTCTGGAGAACACCATTGAAAATCAGAGATTATCTGAAACGGGTGTGGATGAGGATGAAGAGGCTGCGAATCTGGTGAAATACCAGAATGCCTATACGCTGGCTTCCAAGATGATACAGACACTTACTGAGATTTACGACAGACTCATCACACAGACCGGAGTATAAAAAGGTTACAATTCAGTTGCCAGCCAGCCTTTCACTTGCTTTGGTCTGCTCCGGCTGGCTGGCAACTGAATTGTAGCTAAAAAAGAGGGAGACGCCACACTGGTGTGACGTCTCCCTTAAGTTTTATGCGAACCCGTCCGATATAGATGTTGAGAATATATTTTGCATGGATGCGTTTATGATATGGACAAGGAATGTCTGATACTGATGACCTGGAGGGTTTTGGTACCGGAGGGATTTTTTATGCGCATTACGAATAAGATCATGCAGAACAATTCACTTTACAATATCAACAACAACAAGGTGACTGAGGATCAGCTCAACACCATGATGTCTACCGGCAAAAAGATTACCAGGCCTTCCGATGACCCGGTCATTGCCATCAGAGCACTCCGCCTTCGCAGTACCGTGACGCAGCTGCAGCAGTACTATGAAAAGAATGCCAAGGACGCCGAGAGCTGGCTGGAAGTAACTGCGGATGCCATGTCCAACGTTACCAGCGTTCTTACCGACTGCGTGAAGCAGGCTACCAAGGGAGCAAATAAAGATCTTACCCTGGATGATCTTACTACGATCATCACTCAGATGGATTCTCTTGCAAATGAGTACTATTCTACAGGTAATGTGGATTATGCGGGAAGATATATCTTTACCGGATACAGGACAGATACTCCTCTTACCTTCGAAAATCCTACCACTTCAAATTATGAGAATATCAACGACGAGTTCCGTGCAGAAAACGTAAGTGATTCAAAGAGAATCCTGGGCAAATACAGGCTGGATTCTTCCACAGCACTGGATGATACCACAGATCAGGATGAGATAATTGAAAGGTCAGTGGGAAGGATAAGGCTGTCCTATGACAATCTGGATTATGTAAAGAATGATGGAAAGGGAGCGGTTCTAAAATACAGGGAAGCCCTTGACCAGCCGGCAACCAGTTCAATCGCTGATACTGTCACAACGATCAACCTTACGTTTAAGGATGTGGACGGCATTACCCGCTATGCCTGTGTCCCTGTAAACTCACCGGCTACAAATATTGAGATAGAAAGCGATGGAATAAGATATAATGCTTCCAGAGCTAAGGATGGCAGATATGTCATAGAGGGAACCAAGCTTGTAACAGGCGATGAGTACCTGATGTATGTAAATGAGGATGGAACCTTTGACGAAGGAAACGGAAACGTGGATTCAGCCATAACAAAGCTGGATTCCAGGGCAGTTGCAACTGTCAAATATACATCCAAGGATTTCAAAGAGAGCCTTAATCTTCCATTACTGCCATCGATTGATCAGACATACGACATCAAGCTGGATGGAGGAAATTTTACAGCTACGGTCAACAGTGATGGAACCTTCACTGTCAGGAATGACTCCAATAAGTATAATCTCGATGATACATACAGCAACGAAGTGATACAGGTCACAGCAAACGGAAGTGTTCATTCATCGTATCTTGAGACAAGCTTTGAAATAGAACCGGGCTATGTGATTTATTCAACTACATCGCAGCAGGATATTGATAAAGCATATGAAGATCTGTACAAAAAGCCTACAGGAGCACATGCATATCTGAACGCAGATACAGGTGAAGTTCTTCTTAATGAGGAACTGAAAAATAAGCTTTCAGCTCTGCCCGATGTCATCAATGCCAATTCTATCGATGTTGTTTATGACAAGAAGGAATGGGTTAACGGAGATATAAGACCTGAGAATCTCTTTGCCTGCAGCCATACTGATGAGAATGGCAAGAAGATTCTTTACAATAAGGGCTCAGCCGGGCATGATATCGCATACGACGTTGGCTTTGCACAATCCGTAGTAGTGAACACGACCTCTGATGCTGTTTTTTCAACAGATGTGAAGAGAGATATAAGTGACCTGCAGCGTATGCTTGCAGATTTAAAAGCGGTAGACAATACAATAAAGACGCTGAAGCAAAAAAGGGACAGCGATGGGAGTGAGGATAATAAAAAGACGTACGCAAGAGAAATTGCTGCTTCCCAGAAGGCCTATGACTATCTGAGAGAAGAAATCCAGAAGGAATTCGAGCACAAGATCACATCCATGCAGAGAGCTCTGGATGTAGCCAACATCGCTGTAACTGATAATGGAACAAGGTCAAAGAGGCTGGATCTTATAAGCTCAAGGCTGATGGGCCAGACCACAACCTTCAGGGCACTTCAGTCGGAAAACGAGGACATCGATCTGGCAGAAGCGGCAACAAAGCTCACCACCGCACAGGTGACCTACGAGGCGAGCCTGAGGGCAACCGGAAAGATCAGTCAGACGAATCTGATGAATTTTATCTGATGAGCGGATTGGATAGATGAGGTATTGGATGCCGGCTGAATAAAGGCAGCCTGGACAGGCCGCCGCAAGTGTAAGTCTGCCCGGGGGACGCTCTCGCTCTGTGAAAAACGTAGTGGTACTAAGCGACCAAAATACGGTCGCAAAGTACCGACGTTTTTCAAAGCTCCCCGGCTCAGCCTTACACTTGCTCTGGCCCGCCCCGGCTGGCTGGCAACTGAATTGAAGCGCGCCCTGAAGCATCCTGAGGCATATCGTTAAAAACATATAGCAATCGCACGAAATTACGTTTATAATAAATGATAGGATTGCGGATGCGCTCGGCGCGTAGCTTTCCAAAAGTATGATAAAACCGCATGGAGCGGATAGATAAAATTATGGAGGTTACAGCATGAAGCTTACAACAAGAATTTTCGGCGAAGTAGAAATTGAAGATAGCAAGATCATTAGTTTCCCCAACGGAATTATCGGCTTCCCTGATCTTAAGAGTTTTACCCTCCTCCACGAC
>JAILJR010000168.1 GCA_024694565.1 Butyrivibrio sp.
AGTGCATTGATCAGGCTGCTCTTGCCAACTCCCGTTCTGCCAATCAAAAGAAATCTGGGCGGCCGGTTGTTTTCTATCCCGTCGATCAGCTCCTTGAGCTCCTTGTCGCCAAGAATCTTATCCCGCACCAGAGTCTTGACATCCTTTGGCAGGACATCAGGAAGCTCATCTATCATCTTGTCCAGCTGACTGTAAAACTCCTTCATCTTAATGAGTCTGTTTTGAATTGTATTCTGATTATCCTGCATGGATAGCACCTCCTTGGTGATCGTCTTCGTTATTAATTACCTCTTCCTCCTCTTCAGCAAGGAGCTGCTCTTATTTGCTATGGTTCATCAGCGCATTATACGCTGAGGTTAGAGGAACCCTCACTTGCTGTGGCTCATCAGCACATTTAACATCGATGTCAGAAAAGGCTAAGCTGTTCATAGTCGCTGCTCCTTTGAAGCTGAGGCATAGGTTCCCTCAGCATGTCAAGCGCCGCCTGACTGTCATTTAAAAAGGTCCTGACATCGCTCCCATCGATCATCACCGGCATCCTGTCGTGAACCGGCTTCATGGAATCGTTGGCCCTTGTAGTTATTATGACAAAAGAGTCCCTGTTTCCACTTAGATCATAGAAGCCCGCCAGATAAATAGGTCTGGCGTCAGGTCTTTTAAAAACAAATTTTGTCCTGTCCCTGTCCCATTCATAAAAACCTGTCGCCGGGAGCAGACATCTTCTTTTTGTGACACTGTCAGAAAACATAGGCTTGTCTGACACAGACTCAGCCCTTGCATTGATCACGAGCTTTGAATCTTTTGACATCATGCCCCAGAAGAGACTGCGCACATCCATTTCTTTGCCTCCGACGCAGCTTCTGACTATTCCCTGAATCGTCATTCCGGGAGTTATATCACCTTTTTCAGCCCGCAGTGAACCCCGTTTAAGGTTTAGCTCTCTTTCTGCCTCTTCTGCAGCCGTGTCATCAAAAAAGTACCTACCGCACATTACAAGCCCCCGTCATTTTGATCATCCACCCACTTGAGCAGGAACGAAATGTTCAAACAGTTGTGGCCTGCTTCTGCAGGCCACTCTTACCTCATCCGGACATTGGCGTCAGATATAAAGCGCTGTGGCCGGTGTGTATGGTTATCTTATTCAGCAAGTATCTCATAAATCCTGTCAATTATCTCAGGAGTTTCATAGCCCTTCCCCTCAGGTCCTTTCTTTCCATAAACAACCGCAAACCTGAAGTTGTCTGCCATGCACTCCTCCGGATCGATTACATAGTCGGTATTTTTTCCAAATAAATCATCAAAGTTGGATGCATCCTCTTTGAAATAGTACTTATCTGAACCATCGACAGGCACAAGAGCCGGTACCATTTCACTTGGGAAGCTGTCTCCCTTCTTCTCAAAGTGTTTTTTGGTCACTGCGGCAACAAAGCAGTCAATCTTCTTTCCATCAATATCAAAGATGGCATGGGAGTTATGATGCTCAACATCAGGATTGCTGATATAGTACTCCCATACAGAAGACGGAATTTTATAATCTTTATCTTCCACCGTGAAACCGATTACGTTATACATTTCCTTCCTGAAGTCAGGATTGCAGCGGGTCAGGCAGTGGAAAATCTCATGTGCAATAATCTCCAAAAAGTGTTCCGGAACCAGTTCGTCTGATAGTTCTTCTTTAGAAATCAGCTTATCCAGTTCTTTTAGATAGATCTGTGTTCCATGGGTGTATGCTCCTACACCGCCTTCCTCATCCATTGTTGTTTTAATAAATACAATGGTATCAATAGGCGGCAGCTTCCACCCTCTGCCCTTTACTGTATCTTCGATCTCCTTCATTGCCCTGCTTATCATATCCTTCTCTTCGGGCGTCCAGTCAAGAACCTGCTCACCGGCAAATTTCTTGTATTCATCCATAGTTGCATTTTTCTTCTGCATTATATAATCAAGCTTGTTCTGAGTAAATTCCTTGTAGTAGTCCTCGTTTGCAAGCATGAGCCTGGCGCCCTCATTCTTCAGAGCAAAACGGAACGGGATTGAGGTTTTAGTCTCGCTGCTCTTGTCAGATTTTGCAGACTCATCGGATTTAGCGTCCTTATTTTTCTCATCTGCCTTGGCGTCCTTGTCTTTCTCATCTGCCTTGGCGTCCTTGTCTTTCTCGTCTGCCTTGGCGTCCTTGTCTTTCTCGTCTGCCTTGGCGTCCTTGTCTTTCTCGTCTGCCTTGGCGTCCTTGTCTTTCTCGTCTG
>JAILJR010000176.1 GCA_024694565.1 Butyrivibrio sp.
TATGACGGGCATGCCGTCAGTCTGTGGTGAAAGTCCACGAGGGGCGTAGTTGCCGACGAACCCCATAGCGACTCCCAAGGTTTGCGTCGTGAGGTGCAGGTGAGAAGAAGGGATAGCAAAATCGTAGCCTGACGAACAGAAACCAGATATAAGGCGTTTACGGCGGATAAGCTGGCCATAGGCAGTGAAGTCCTAAAGGTGTTGTGGTCAACCCTTTTTGTAACATTTGTGGCTAATAATTTTATGCAGCATATCGTGCTTCAAATGGAGTGCGATATCCATTATAAGAATGAGGGCGTACGTGGTTATATTTTGTGTATGCGAATTGCTCGACAGCCTTGTATAGATCCTCTTCGTTGTGGTATACATGCAGATTGATCTCCTCATTTTTTAATGTGTTGAAATATCGCTCCATAGGGGCATTGTCGTATGGATATCCAGCCTTGCTCATGCTTTGTGTAATCCCTACACTTTCGCAATGGTCTGTAAATGCCTTTGACGTGTATTGGGTGCCTTGATCTGAATGTAAAATCAAATCTGGCTCTACTTTTTTCTGCGTGCTAAGTGCTTTCTTTAATGTCCGGATTGCCAGATCACTTGTTATGTGGCGGTCTGTTATGCTGGCAACAACGCTCCGGTCATAAAGATCGATGACGGTACAGTTATATCGGACATCACCACCGGTAAGAAACAAGTATGTAAAATCAGTTGCCCACTTCTGATTGATTTTGTCTGCGGTAAAATCTTGTTTAAGAAGATTATCATACTTCTTATGCGTTTCACCGTACTTGTAGTCCGGTTTTTTACGGCGCACTATGGACTCTAGATCAAGGATTCCATTCATGTAACGGTGAACCGTTAATCCGCTCAAATGGATGCTCTTACGAGCCAAGTACACCTTCATGGTACGGTATCCAACAACGCCGTTATTTTTGTGATATATGACATTTATTTCGTCTAGTATCGCCTGTTTTTGAGTATAATAACCCGCCTTCCTGTGCTTCAGGTAGTTGTAATAGGCGTTTGGGTATATGTCCAGCCGTCTGAGGAGCCATCGAATACCCAGATCGACTTTGTTTTCATCAATGAATCGATAAGCCTCTAATCGATTTCCTTTGCAAAGAATGCCGCTGCTTTTTTTAGGAAGAGATTTTCCTTTCTGGCCTCTGCAAGTTCTTCGCGGAGACGACGGTTCTCTTTCATAAGCTCCAGTTCATTCTGGGCATCAGGATTCTGTAAGGCTTGTTCCTGGCATTCTTTGCTGAATTCGCGGCACCATTTTGAAATGCTGGCTTTTGAAACACCGTACTCGGCAATTAAGCTTTTGTAGGTACGTCCTTCTTCGATATGAAGCCGGACAATGTTTTTCCTAAATTCTTCTTCGTAATGTTGTTGTGACATAATAAAATTCTCCTCCTTAGAGATTATATTTATTAGCCACCTTCGTTACAACTATAGTTTAGCACAACACCATGGGCTGATCCTCATAATCAACTTTAGCCAGTTTTAAACGAATCTCGTAACGCTTCTTTTTTACTTCTGTATAGCTCTTGGCATAAACAGACTTGTACTTTGAATGTCCATTCTCGTCATGGGATGCGATATAACGAGCCTCCCATCGACCGTCCTTTCTCTTGTAGATGTTCTCTCCTTTTCTAGACATAACCTTGACGTCTTTCTCTGGTCAAACCAGACGATATCGGTGACGGAAAAAGAATGATTCCTTGACAAACACTAATTGTATGTTTGTTTAGAAATCGCCTGATTTCACTGTTTGTAGTGTTGTACTAAAGAAATTGGGGGCCTATTCCGATAAAAATATATAGAGTATGTATGTGTTCACAAAACACTAAGAGTATTAACAGAGTTTCTAACGGATGAAACATTACACTTCAAGCAAGTATGCGTCTCTATGTGGCCTCATGGGATTATTTGCTTGCATTCGAATTTGCATACTTATATAATGATTTGTGAAAGTTTATGTGCATTTTGGAGTATAGGTTTTAATAATAGTTTTGCGAAATGTGGTACGTGATACAGACTCTGAAGGGTCAGGAGAATAAAGTCGCTGCAGAGGTCATTCGGGATGTGGTCGATTATGGCGAAGATGTTTTTGTTTATAAATATGAAAAAGAATACAAGATAAAGGGTGAATGGATAAAAGACCAAAAGCCCTTTTTCCCGGGATATATTTTTGTGGATATGGAAGAATCCGGAGCAGAACTCTTTGACCGGCGTCTTCGTAAGAGTAGGCACAAGCTCATGGATGTAGATGGTATTATCACAGCTATTCGCCCGGAGGAGCAGGATTACCTGATGAGGCTGGGTGGCGAGGAACATATTATACGCCATTCCGAGGGCTTCCGGATAGATGACTACATCGTGATCACATCCGGCCCATTCAAAGGATACAACGGAGAGATCAGAAAGCTCGATCGGCATCACCGCAAGGCAGCGATCTCGATACCGCTGTTAGGACGGGATACAGAAGTAGAGATAGACCTGGAAATAGTCGAGAGCAGAACATTTCAGGAACTTGGCTCCAAAGAAAAAATAGATCGCCTAAACATGGCAAAAGTCGTGACAGATTAAGAAACCCCGGAACAAAGTGTTGCTGTGAGCGCATGGAGGGACGAGGTGGACAGATTGTAAAAAGCAGGGTGGCTGAATGAAGCCATCATGGCGAAGCTATGGGAAAATTAGATATTTATGATTACGTCCTGCGGTAGATGTAGGGCGTTTTTTATGCAAGACGTTTGATTCGGAGCGGCGATGACAAGTCAAAGTATAGATTGTAACAATTTCGTAGCAGTGACAGACACATATAATTGTAACAATTTCTTAAAAGTGACAGGTACCAATGCCATTCGTTATCGGTGACAGGCACAAAAAAACAGGTATCCGTTTCTGTAGATCAGGTGCGAAATATAGATAAAAAAGTCTTTTACGATGGGACGTAATAGTCTCTTTTGTTATGAAAATAAAGGTTGGATGAAGAAGAGAGTGGGTGTGTTTGTAACAAATTCTTAACAGTGACAGGCACCATAGTGGGCGAAAGTCAGAAGAAGGGTGGCTTTAAAGTGAAATATCATAGTGCAGGCGGGGGGCAAAGGTACTCGCTTGGGGCATTTGACAAGAAATAAGCCTAAAGCGTTGGTTCCAGTGGACAACCTGCCTGTGCTCTTTTATTTGTTTAGAAAATATCAGGATAAGAAATATGTGATTATAGCGGATTATAAGAAAAATGTTATGCATGAGTATCTTTCTGCTTTTGCTGATGTCAAATATCAGGTGGTGGACGCTTCCGGTAACGGTACTTGTTCGGGAGTAAAGCAGGCGATAGACCTTATACCGAACAGCGAGCCATTCATGTTAGTTTGGTCAGATATGATTTTACCGGATAGCTTGGAACTTCCAGAGGAATATGAAGGTGATAAGCGGCCTGAATATGACTATGTCGGCCTCTCGGAAACTTTTTCGTGCAGATGGAAGTATGAAAGTGGTGTATTTAAAGAAGAAAGGTCAACAGAGTACGGTGTTGCAGGCTTTTTCCTGTTTACAGACAAACAGAAGATACAGCATGTGCCTGAAAACGGCGAGCTTGTCAGGTGGATGAGCGAACAGGGATTATGTTTTAAAACTGTAGGACTTGGTGGAACAAGGGAGTTTGGCCTTTTAGAAGAGTATGAAAAGCTTCCGCAGGCTAAATGCAGACCGTTTAATAAGATTACTGTTGATGGGGATGTTCTGGTCAAGGAGCCTATCGACGCACAGGGAGAGAAACTGGCGGAAAGAGAGACAGCATGGTATGAGAAAGCCAGATTGTTGAGTATTCCTGAATTACCAAAGATATTTGAGACAAATCCTTTGAAGATGGAATTCATCAAGGGCAGAAATATATATGATTGCGATTTTGACTATGAAACAAAGAAGTCAATACTTAGGTCGCTTATAAGTGCGCTAAAGGCTCTTCATGAAAGTGATGTTGGAAGGACAGAACGGGAACGGGGTATGTAGCCCTAGGAATAGAGGATTTGAACTGTCAGAGCGTCTCATTATTGGCAAAAAAATGAGGATAGCTGGAGGGACAAAACGGGAACGTCCCGGGATGTTGGAAGGATGGAACGGGAACGGGTAATGTAAACCGCGGAATAGAGGCATTTTAGAGCTATACCGCCGCATTTTTCCGTTCTATACCTACGAGTAGGTTAGAGGGATGAAACGGAGACGGATGTCTCTCGGTCCAGTGTTTATAAGGGTTGGCGAGACTTCAAGGTCCAAACTCCCAAAGGCTTCCAACTGAGGTTTGATAGCGGTTTATCAGTGAAGTCCACAAAACCGACCCAAACTTCCAAAGGACCCCAACGGAGGTTTTAAAGAGGTTATTAGGGAAGTCTTTAAAAATGATAAACCTGCCATCCTGACTACCGTTTTCGTATAATAATGATTCTGACAAATGAAGACATCCTCCTGTGACCATCCACAGCGTGAGAAGCCAATAAAGGATAGGAAAGATTTGGATAACCACAAAGTGAATAATGAAGCGGGTGATGGTGTGAGCAACGGCTATAGCATCAATGAGAAGGTCAGAGCGTTTATCGCAGGTC
>JAILJR010000206.1 GCA_024694565.1 Butyrivibrio sp.
TATTGGGAACCGTAACACCGAGCCTTGCAAAGTATACCACGGATTCTCTTGAAGACAATGGAAAGATAATCGGAACGCTCGGTGCTGCCAATACCGTCGGCAGCATTATCGGAACCTTTGTGCCGACCTTTGTAACCATACCGGCGGTGGGCACTGCCATAACGTTTCTCATATTTGCCGGGATCCTACTGATCCTTTCGCTTATCTATTTCATCAGCCCCAAGGATGGCACCACAGGGGCAGATAAGAGCTATGGGAAAAAAGTGATCGCCGGAATACTCATCTTCATCCTCTGTGTGGTTTTTGGTCACAGCACGAGCTTTGCATTCTGGGAGGATGGACTGACATATGAAGGAGAGTCTGTCTACAATTATCTGCAGGTGAAGGAAACTCCGGGCAGCGTCATTCTCTCAACGAATGTTCTTTTTGGTGTTCAGTCTATCCTGGTAAAAGACAGGGCTCTGACCGGGATGTACTACGACTACGCGATGGCTGCTCCCTATATGGCAGGCATAAAGGAGAAAGAGAAAGCCGGTGAAGACATGGATATCCTGATACTCGGAATGGGTTCAGGGACCTATGCCACACAGCTGTCAAGATACTTTGATAACATTCTGGTAGAGGGTGTTGAGATCGATGAAAAGATAACCGAGCTGGCTCACAGGTATTTTGAGCTGCCGATGGAGACGAAGGTGACAACCTATGATGGCCGCGCATACCTCTCCGCCATTGACGGGCTTTACGATGTAATAATGGTAGATGCCTATCAGGACATCACCATCCCGTTCCAGATGTCATCGGCAGAATTTTTTTCCATGGTAAAAGAGCACCTTGCGCCGGGTGGAGTGATGGTAGTAAACATGAATATGTACAACGAGGGAGCCAGCTTTTCAAAGGAAGGGATTCCCACCATCAACACCTATCTTGCGGATACTATAAGCTCTGTTTTTGGAAATGTGATGACAGTCAGTGTTCCGAATGCGACCAACAAGGAGCTCTTTGCTACAGACAACGATGACTTTTTATCACGCTTTGAATCAAATATCGAAGATGAAGAGAATGAAACCTTAAAGGCGATGATGCTTTCAGCATATGATACCTTAGAGCCATACGAGGCCACAGGACATATCATGACCGATGACAAGGCACCTGTCGAGCTTCTTGGTATGCGTCAGATCGACTCCATAATAAAAGAAGAGGTTTCATATTATAAAAAGATCTATGAGCTTGAAGGGCTGGATGGTCTGCTCAGGCTGCTGTAACATAGTACAATTCTGATGCTGCTGTGGACGGACAGGCCTGCAGCTTAATTGCAGCGTAAGTAAGAAACTGTTTAATAATTTTATTTTCAGACAGTTTCTAAGCACTGAAAACGAGAGGTTTAAACAAGTGGAAGACAACAGTAAAAGATTTCAGTCGCAAACCGGTGCGCTTCTGATGATCCAGGTGCTTGGACAGACAAGTGTAAACTTTATTAATAAGAAGAAGCTCACAAGAGAGCTGGCCGGCTATATTGATACACTGACAGGGAAGGAGCAGCTTAAGCCAAGCGACGCAGTCAGCCCTGCATCCGGCAAAGCTCCTTCAGAAACAGATGATCCGCAGGATAGGAGCCCCAAATCCGAGCTTGATGAATTTGCCGAGTTCTTTGTCGATTCATGCCTTAATTCGAAGGCCTATGGCACGGCAATTTTCGGAACAATACCCATGAGCAGGGAGGGAGTAAAGACAAGGCTCCTACAGGATATTGATGAGATAACGGTCACGATTCCCAAAAGGTTCGGGCTTGAGAAGGAGAGCGCTCCAATAAGGGATGCACTGCTTCGTGCTTTTGAGAAGATAGCAGGAAAGAGTATATGAAAAAGAATATCACAATAGGCATACTTGCGCATGTTGATGCAGGAAAGACCACGCTCTCGGAGGGTCTTTTGTTTCTGTCGGGCGCGATAAGGAACATGGGCAGGGTTGACCACAGGGACACCTTCCTTGACACCTATGAGCTGGAGCGCAGCCGTGGAATCACGATCTTTTCCAAACAGGCGATCTTTGAATATGATGATATAACCTTCACGCTGCTTGATACTCCTGGACATTCCGACTTTTCGCCGGAGATGGAGAGGACACTTCAGATCCTTGATATGGCGGTGCTCCTTATAAGTGCCCCGGATGGCGTTACCGGTCAGGTCAGGATACTAAAAAGGCTTCTGGAGCATTATAACGTTCCGACTGTCATTTTCGTCAACAAGATGGATCAGCTGGAGAGTAGTGCACGCGCCGTGGTCAACGGAGACAAAGAGAGCTTTTGCGCGGCATCGCAGAAAGAAGACCCTGCCGGGAAATATGATGAGAGCATCAGAAAAGACATACTTGACCTTCTGAGAAAAGAGCTTAAAAGCAATATAGTGGATTTTACGGACGGGACGGGAGATGCAGCTGTTCTGGAAGAACTGGCAGTTTGTGATGATGCGCTGCTGTCTTCATTTCTTGATGGAGCAAAGCTTACCGGAGCAGACATAAAAATGCTCATTGCAGAGAGAAAAGCCTTTCCCTGTCTTTTTGGCTGTGCCCTTAAGATGGAGGGGGTAAAAGAGCTCCTGGATCTTCTGGCAGGGTATGCCGGAGATTTTAAAAAGGCAGCTGACAGAGCTGAAGAGTCTTCGGAAAACAGTGACGAAAAGTTTGGGGCGCGAGTCTTTAAGATAAGCCGGGATGCTTCGGGAAGCCGCCTCACACATATGAAGATTGTAAGCGGGACTCTCAGGATCAGGGATCAGATAGGCGATGAGAAGATAGATCAGATAAGGCTGTACTCAGGCGAAAAATACAAAAATGTATCGGAGGCAACCAAGGGAATGGTCTGCGCCGTGACAGGGCTTTCGGGGACAAGGGCAGGAGAGGGCCTTGGAAGACTTGAAAGCGAAGATGTGTATGAGGTTTTGCAGCCCATTCTTTCATCTGCGCTTATCCTTCCTGATGAGGCAGACCCTGTTGTCCTGTACAGGAATCTGAAGCTGCTTGAGGAGGAAGAGCCGATGCTGCAGGTCTCTTTCCTTGAAAAAAGCCGCGAGATCCAGCTGCAGCTGATGGGCGAGGTGCAGAAGGAAATCTTAAGTCACCTGATCAAAGAGAGATTTGGCCTTGATGTGAAATTTGGACCGGCGCATATTGTCTACAAGGAGACTATTGCAGGACCCTCAGAGGGCGTCGGACACTTCGAGCCTCTGAGGCACTACGCAGAGGTACACGTTATGCTTGAACCTCTTGAGCCCGGAAGCGGAGTGCAGTTTGGAAATGAATGCAGCACCGACGAGCTGGCACTGAACTGGCAGAGGCTTATCATGACGCATCTTGCCGAAAAAAAGCATCTCGGGGTCCTGACGGGATCGGAGATCACGGATATCAGGATAACGCTCCTTACAGGTAAGTCGCATGTAAAGCACACCGAGGGCGGTGATTTCAGACAGGCAACCTACAGAGCAGTCAGACAGGGGCTCATGATGGCGGATTCGATCCTCCTTGAACCGGTCTATGATGTGAGAATAGAGCTGCCGATTGGCTTTGTCGGAAGGGCACTGACTGATCTTGAGAGGATGAACGGGAGTATATCATCTCCGGAGATGGAAGGAGAGAAGGCTGTTATTACAGGACGGGTTCCTGCCGCGTGCCTTTTGGACTATGCTTCAGAAGTCACTTCCTACACAAAGGGTGAGGGAAAGCTCTTTTCCACTTTGAGCGGATATGCTCCATGCCATAACGCAGAGGAGGTTATCGGTCGTTTTGGATATGACCCTTCTTCTGACCTTGGAAATTCGCCGGATTCAGTCTTTTGCTCTCATGGCGCAGGAGTTGTGATCCCCTGGGATAAGGTGAGGGAGTATATGCATGTGGATTCCGGCTGGACACCTGATGGATTTCAGAAAAAGACTGACCTTACGGACAGCATTGATATGGAGGCACTCAGAAAGCTGCAGATCAGGAATCAGAATAAGGATTCGGACGAAAGGTCTTTTGCAGAGATTGAAAAAGACCTGCGGGCTACTGACAATGAGCTGAAGGAAATATTCGAGAGAACCTACGGAAAGGTGCGCCCGCGCTATGAGGAGGCAAAGGCGGTCTGCGAAATACTGACACCGGAAGAAAAACAGGCTCGCCGGAACCTTGAGGTTGAGGAGGACAAGCGCAGAAAATACGAGAATGCAAAGCCTGATCCACGCATTGTATCAAAGGAATATCTGCTGGTTGACGGCTACAACATAATCTATGCCTCAAAGGAGCTATCGAGCCTTGCATCGGCGGACCTCAAGGCAGCAAGGGACCGGCTTATCGATATACTATCCAATTTTGCAGGATTTCGGAGGGAGGAGGTTCTGCTTGTTTTTGATGCCTACAGGGTTCCCGGGGGCAGAGAACACGTAGAGGAAATCGGTGGAATTCTTGTGATCTACACAAAAGAGGCCGAAACAGCCGATCAGTATATTGAGAAGGCTGCCCACGAGATGAGTAAAAAATACAGGGTCACTGTAGCTACATCAGATGCTATAGAGCAGGTGATCGTCTTAAGCAGCGGGGCATACAGGCTCTCTGCCAGGGATCTCTTCGCTGAGATAGAAAGGACAAATGAAGACATAAGAGCAAAACTGTCTGACAGACATTTTTGAGCAGGGGCACGTATCTTAAATATTTATTAATTATCGACTTATTGTGAACTATTTTTTATGAAATCAGATACAATATTTATATGCAGTTTTGTTCACTATAAGGAGGTAATCAAATGAATAAAAAGGGACCGGCTTTTCAGGCCAGCATGGCAGCAATCCTGCTGTCGGTAACAGTGCCGCTAGTTTTGGCGCTAATCGTTAGTATTGTGTTCTTCAGCTCCGAGATGAAGAGCATAGAGCAGACTGACGAAAAAATTTACTATGACATGCTCTATACCATCAGTTCTGATCTCATCAATGCTGACAGAGATCTTTATCAGGCTGTCCTTGCAGGCACTGAGTATATTGCATACAAAGAATATGTCGATGCAAATCAGCTTGGCCAGTATGTTTCTGATTTTAATTCTAATGCCCAGCAGGCGCTTGATGGTGTGAATACCGCAACATCCCTGGCCCGAAATGATGATTATCTTTTTAATACTATAAAAGACGACAAGGGTAATTCATTTGGCTCACTTGCAAATAACTTTTCTACACAGTACAACTCCTGGATGGGAACATATAACTTCAACACCGGTGAGGGCGACGCAGAGCAGTTTTCAAAACAGTTTGAGTCAACGCGCGAGTCCATCAGTGAGATGTCGGATATAGTTGAGAAGTGGGCTGTTGCCGAGAAGGCTCAGAATGAAAAGAACACTTCCGATATGATCATGAGATCGGCAATAATCTTCAGTATAGTTGTAATCGTACTTCTTGCCCTGACGATTTTCCTGATACTCAACATCATAAAGAACATCAAGTCTATATCTGCTGATGTAGAGAGAATAGCATCCGGCGACTTCGTGACCAAGATAAAGCCAAACAGCTTTATTACTGATTTCAATGAGATACTTAAGTCTCTCGAGAGTATGAGACATGAACTCAGAAACGCCCTTGTAAAGGTTATCGATCACGCAGATACCGTCAATACAAAGGCAGAGCTGGCAAAGGACAGCATCGCAAGCTCACAGAAGACAACAACAGATATCAGCTCTGCTGTCAATGATCTTGCAACAGGTGCGACAGCAATGGCAGAGGATGTTCAGAGCACATCTTCCATCACAGTCAATATCGGTTCTTCAGTTGACAATGTACTTGATTCTGCAAATGCAAACCTTGAGAGAGGCAGACAGGTCTATGATGAATCCACAAGGGTTAAGGATCAACTTGAGCAGATCAAGATCCAGGATCAGAAAAATGATCAGATGGCAACCCAGGTTGCAGACTCTGTAAATGAGACTGCAAGCGTAGTAGCAGAGATCAGCAAGGCGGCTGAATCAATTATTTCCATCGCGAGCCAGACCAACCTTCTTGCACTCAACGCATCAATTGAGGCTGCAAGAGCAGGTGAAGCAGGTAAGGGCTTCGCAGTAGTTGCTGACAACATCAAGGACCTTGCAGGTGATACAAACAATCTGGCCGGCGAGATCACCAACATGCTTTCAACAATTACCGACTATTCAAATAACAATAAGGAGCTTACTGAGAGTATCAAGGCTGCCATCACCAACGAGACAATGGCTCTTGAGGAAATGAGTGAGTCCTTTGACCAGATGCTCAATCTCCTTCGTGAGACTGAGGAAGGAAACAGACAGATCGTTGAACTAGTTGAGTCCATGAACGCCGACAAGGAGAACATCATGAACTCTGTTGAGTCCCTCTCAAGTATCTCAGAAGAGAATGCAGCTTCAACACAGGAGACAAGTGCATCTCTCATGCAGCTTGACACCAACATGGAATCTGTTGTTGAGCAGGCTCAGGATCTTCAGAAGATTGCTGAGGAGCTCACCTCCAACGTCAAGTACTTCAAGGTTCAGCTTCCTCCGGATCAGGCCGGAAGAGACTGATAAGACAATAAATATACAAACAGTAAGAGCCCCGGATCATATGATCCGGGGCTCTTTTATACAGATTGAATTCATTTGGTTATTTCTTACTTCTGAGTATCTCTGTGTAAGCCAGGATAAGGGGGGCAACACCCTTTGCTTCATTTTCAACCACAGGCTCTGAGAAATAGTACTCAAGTGAGCCGTCCCTGTGATTGTCGCCGCCAAGTCCGGCAACAAGGCATATACCACCAAGCTTCGGAGTTCCGTCATCGTTCTTGGCAAGGTACTTCTGTGTTATACCGTCAAAAGCCTTCATGGCAACTTCTGTGAAGCGCTCGGGGATATATCCGAGACGGACACCCTTTAAGAGACCGTAGGCGATAAGAGCTGTTCCGGATGTCTCAAGGTAGTTTCTCTCATCATCCTTTTTATCGACAACCTGGTAGAACATACCGCTCTCATCCTGGAACGGAATGAGGGAGTTGGCGAGGTTCTCCAGCATGGTCTGGAGGTATCTGTACTCGTAGTACATTGATTCATCCATGGCTTCTGCTGTATCCACGAGAGCAACGGTGAACCATCCAAGGGCTCTCAACCAGAAGTTTGGAGAAAGACCGGTTTCCTTGTCAGCCCAGTACATCTGTCTGCTCTCATCATAGCCGTGATAGTAAAGGCCGGTCTTTGGATCCTTCATGAGGGCCTCGACATTTTTGAACTGCTTGAAGGAATCAAGGCAGCCCTGCATCTTGTTGAACCTTCGCTCATATTCCATGTAGAAAGGCTGGGCCATGTACATGCCGTCCAGCCACACCTGCCAGGGGTAAATCTTTTTGTGCCAGAAATTGCCTGCCTTGGTCCTTGGCATTGTGTCAAGCTGGGACCTTACGGTGTCAACGCCCTTTCTGTACTTTTCTTTTCCTGTGAGGTCATATAGCTTAAAGAGATTCTTGGCAGGATTGACGTTGTCGAGATTGTACTCATCAACGCTGTAGGTCTTGATGGAGCCGTCATCCTGAACGAACCATCCCATAAAGTTGTCGGCAAATTTAAGGTATTTCTCATCCTTTGTCTGTTCATAGAGGGAGAGTACGGAAGTGATCATACAACCGTCTATATAGTTCCATTTGTTGGGCTTGCCGCTCACAACCTTCTCAATGTTCCAGAAGGGATGCTCGGCATCGGATTTCTCCAAAAGGTAGTCAACGTACTCCTCCAGCAGCTTGTAGGCTTCTTCTCTTGTCATAAAAAAAATCTCCGTTTTTGAATCAAATGATTGACAGGTAAAAAAATACTGATGTAAGTGCTTACATTCTACCACATCCATTGATTTTTACCAACAGTTTTTTGCAATTTATGTTATACTAATTTCTGCGAATTTGTATATTGTAGAGGTGCCGTTCATGTCGGAATATAGATCTGTTACGAGGAGAATGCTTGAGTTTATCGATGCTTCTCCCACCTGTTTTCATGTGGTTTCCAATATTAAGGGGCTTCTTTTGGAAAAGGGTTTTGTAGAACTTAAAGAAAATGAGCAGTGGAGCCTTGAGCCGGGAAGCTATTTTGTGACAAGGAATGATTCGTCTGTCATTTCTTTTATCATTCCCGATAAGGGCTACAAGGGCTTTCATATAATCGCAAGTCACAGCGATTCGCCCTCTTTTAAGATAAAGGAAAATCCGCAGATGCCTGTGGCTGGTGCCTATGTTAAACTCAACGTAGAGAAGTACGGAGGTATGTTGTGTGCCGAATGGTTTGACAGGCCACTGTCTGTAGCGGGGCGGGTGATCACGATGAAGGATGGGATTATAAATTCCTCCCTTGTAAACATCGACAGGGATCTTCTGATGATCCCATCGCTTGCCATACATATGAACAGGGAAGCCAATGACGGCTATAAGTACAACGCGCAGAATGATATGCTGCCAGTATTTGGAGAAGAAGGCTCGCAGGAGAGGTTCTTTGAGGAGGTTGCAGCCTCGGCAGGTGTAGACAGGAAGGACATCATTGGCCATGATCTGTTTTTGTACAATCGGGTGAGACCCACATTCTGGGGAGCTGATGAAGAGTACATTGCCGGTTCAAGACTTGATGACCAGGAATGTGTCTTCTGCAGCCTTGAAGGATTTCTGTCAGCTAAGGCAAAAGAGTATGCGGCTGTACTGGCTGTCTTTGACAACGAAGAGGTCGGCAGTCAGACGAAGCAGGGAGCAGCTTCCACCTTCATGAAGGACACTCTTGAGCGGATAAATGATGCGTGTGGAAGAAATCTGCAGCAGTACCATACGGCTGTGGCTGAGAGCTTTATGATATCAGCTGACAATGCCCACGCTGTTCATCCCGCCCACGTTGATAAAGCCGATCCGGTAAACAGACCGGTGATGAACAAAGGAATTGTGATAAAGTACAATGCGAATCAGAAATACACAACTGACGCATATTCCGCAGCATATTTTAAGCTCCTGTGCAGGGAGGCGGGCGTGCCTTTTCAGACCTTCACAAACAGGTCTGATATGGCAGGAGGCTCAACCCTTGGAAATATATCAACCTCACAGGTTGCGTTGAACACTGTTGATATTGGTCTGGCACAGCTTGCCATGCACTCGTCCTACGAATCGGCGGGCAGCAGGGATCCGGAATATCTGGCTAAAGTGGCAGAGACTTTTTTTGATAAATGATGATGGAGGCGCAATGGGACTATTTGATATTTTTGGAAAGAAAAATGACAAGGAAGCAGAACAGGAGAAGGAGAAGGCCTTAGAGGAACAGAAGGAAAAGACCATAGAGGACAGAAAGAAGGTATATGAAGGTCTCGAATGGCCATGCATTCAGCGGCTTAATCCTGTTAATATCAAGGACGCAGAGGGTGAGGTGATGGAGGAGACTGTGCCTCCTGAGAGAAAGGACGAGATCGGAGAAATGATCTATGATGAGGATATTTCGCCCGATACCCTGAAATTTCTTTCGGGACAGGAACTGTTATTTCTCCTGACGGCGCTTGAAGTATTTAACAAGAAGGCTCCGCTTCCCGGATTTGAGAAGAACCACAGGAAGGTCTACAACGAGGTGCTTGGAAGGGTCAGGGATGCAGATACTCTTTTTGTCCTCTACGACAGGACCACGGGGTATCCATACATAGATCACGGGTTTACAAATGTTTACTTTGAAAAAGAGCTGGCAGAAAAAGCTGTAGAGATGTTTGACAGACAGTACAGAAAACTCTTCGCCAAGGAATGCAAGGTTGAGAACAATGATGCACAGGGCGCAAGGAGAGCAGGCTTTTTTGATTATCTCTACTACATTGGCATGGAGAATCTGATCGTCGACAACGGTGCATACAGAGCCAGGTTTAAGAGAAACGAGATCGTTGCTGCTCCCGGCGACTGGAACAGGGATGAGAGGGACAAGAGCCCTGTAAATCCTGCACTGAATTTTGCAATGCTCGATTTCATCGAGGAGGCAAGATGGCCTGTTAAATATGAAAAGAGAAACGAGGTTTTAAGGGCCAAGGAGATCAGAATGCTGTCACTTGTAAGATCGGCCCACTTTATTGTACCGATGCAGCACGAGGGACCGGCTGAACTGATGGAGGACGGAAGAGTAAGATTCGGCAAGGATACAAAGATCAGATTCCTTGTTATGAAGACCCAGGATGACAAGCAGTTCATTCCTCTTTACACCGATGGCTTTGAATTCGCCAAGATCGGAAAAGGGAAGGAGTGGAATGCAGGTGTCTTTGGCTATCAGGATATACTCAGATTTGTCCAGGATAAGGACGGCATAAGAATAAATCCCGACGGACAGGGAATTGTTATCACCAAGCAGCAGATGATGGCATTGGAAATGGCAGGTCATCAGGCCGATCTTATAAGAGGCAGGCAGATGTCCAGGGCAAACACCGGACAGTCAGCTGATAATGCCGTTCAACAGGCGCTGGGTCAGGCGGTTGCCAGGATGCAGGCTCAGAACGATGATAATAAGGAGCAACAGGACTGAAGTAACCGGTCAACAACAATATAATTCTTGTTAACGGTCATGGTTTAGTCTACAATTATGCTATAGGAGGAAAGGAAGAGATATGCTTGATCGACTTTTGGGGACATACCTTATTGAACAGGGCATGCTGACCAAGACGCAGCTTTCAGAAGTGTACAAACTTCAGGATTCCCATCGCGCCAAGCTCGGTGTCATAGCAGTAGCAGAAAAACTGATGACCATTGCACAGGCAGAGCAGGTCAATACTCTGCAGGCCACTATGGACAGGAAGTTTGGAGATATTGCTGTTGATAAGGGATATCTTTCAGAGAATCAGGTATCAAGGCTTTTGGAGCTTCAGTGCAATTCGTACCTTGCTTTTCTTCAGGCTGTAGTAGATATGGGAATCCTTGGGATGGAGCAGCTGGAAACTGCCGAGAAGGATTATCAGGCTGCCCGGGGATTTACTGAGAGCGATATGGCTGCATTAAAGAGCGGCGATGTTGAAAAATGTGTACCGATCTTTCTCCAGACAGACAATCCTCAGTGCAGGGCAATGTTTGCAATGGGGGTTAAGAGCATGTACAGGCTTGTTGACACTCATATATATATAGGAAGGTCTTATACAGCAAGGAGCATCAAGGACGAGGTTCTTGGCTATCAGAAATTTCATGGCGATCAGAGTGCTGTGGTGGCTGTGTCCGGCAAGTATGAGGATGTGCAGAGAATGGCTGTGCATTACACTAACGAAGAGTTTATCGAGACCAGAGAGGATGCTCTCGATGCAGTATGCGAGCTGATCAACTGCATTAACGGTCTTTATGCTACGGAAGAGAGCAGGAAGGATATCAGGATAGAGCTTGAACCTCCAAATTTCATGGTGAGTTTCTCGGAAGCCAGCGGCGATGAGATAATAGTATTGCCGGTCTATATTTGCGGCAGTGAGATCAAGTTTCTTCTGACAATATCAAAAGACTTAAAGGTCACATCATAGTATAATGAGCCGGCTGACAAACCTCGTAAGGCCAGCTTAGGCTGTGCATATTGTACAAGAAGCAAAGAGCTGAATTGTAATCCGATTATCGTGCCGGAGACTAAACAGTCTCCGGTTTTTGTATAATAATGATTGAGAGCTTAATGGTTAGGGGGGATTCCATGCGTAAAAAAGTATTGATCACCGGTGCTTCCCGTGGGATTGGAAGAGCTATTGCAGAGACCTTTGCAAAGGAAAAATACGATATCATTGTCACCTGCAAAGAGAGCGTCAACACTCTAAAGGAGCTGGCGGTAAAGCTCAATGAGACCTGTGGGATAAGCTGCACGGCCTGCAGGTGCGATGCGGGGGACTATGAGGCGGTCAAGAACCTTTTTTCCCAGATCGGTGATGTGGATATTCTTATTAATAATGCGGGTGTTTCGTACATGGGTCTTCTGACGGATATGGAGTATGAGGACTGGAGAACGGTCCTTGGTACAAACCTTGATTCTGTCTTTAACACATGCAGGTTTGCGGTTCCCGGAATGGTGAGGAAAAAGAAAGGGAAAATCATCAACATCTCATCTGTATGGGGAGAGGTTGGAGCATCATATGAGGTGGCATACTCGGCATCAAAGGGCGGAGTTAACGCACTTACCAAGGCCCTTGCCAAGGAACTGGCACCCAGCAGAATTCAGGTCAATGCCATAGCTTGCGGGGTCATAGACACAGACATGAACAGAAATGATCTTTCAAAAGAGGAGCTTAAGCAGCTCTGCGAGGAAATACCGGCAGGAAGAATGGGCAAACCCTCTGAAGTGGCAAAGCTTGTATTAAAGCTGTGTGAGGCTCCTGATTACCTGACGGGGCAGATCATTACACTTGACGGAGGATGGATTTAAAAAGGTATTTACAAAATGCAAATATGTGGTAATATTAAATTGTACACAATCCAATATCGGTGCAAAGGAGGTTTGCAATTATGTATGATCTTATAATAATCGGTTCGGGACCTGCCGGTCTTTCAGCTGCTGTATATGCAAAGCGCGCAGGATTGAATATGCTTATAATAGAAAAGAATCCCGTGAGCGGGGGACAAATAATCGACACCTATGAGGTGGACAATTATCTCGGCATCCCCGGGATCAACGGCTTTGATCTGGCCATGAAGTTCAGAGAGCATGCAGACAAGCTTGGAGCGGAGTTTGCAGATGGGACAGTTACTTCAGTAGAGTGTGTCGATGAGGGCTCGGACGTAAAGGCTCCGGTCTACAGGGTTGTGACTGATGCCGGAGAGTATGAGACACATACCATAATACTCGCTACAGGAGCACATCATTCAAAGCTTGGCGTTCCCGGAGAGGAAGAGCTTACAGGCAAGGGCGTGTCGTATTGTGCAACCTGCGACGGTGCCTTCTACAAGAACAAGGTAACAGCTGTAAATGGCGGCGGAGATGTAGCTGTAGAGGATGCAATTTATCTCTCCAGATTCGCCGGTAAGGTATACCTTATACATAGAAGAGATGAGCTGAGGGCTGCAAAGATTCTGCAGGATGAACTCTTTGGCATCTCCAATATTGAGGTTATCTGGGACAGCGTGATAAAGGAGATTCAGGGAGAAAATAAGGTTACTAACCTAAAAATCGAGAACGTTAAGACAAAGGAGATGAAGGATCTTGCAGTTGACGGAATCTTTGTTGCAATCGGCATTCATCCGAGCACGGATCTCTTTGCGGATATTGTAAAATGTGATGCGCAGGGTTATGTTATTGCAGGAGAGGATGGAGCTACTTCTGCGCCGGGAATATTTGTTGCCGGAGACAGCCGCAAAAAGCGCCTGAGGCAGATAGTTACCGCTGTTGCCGACGGGGCAAATGCAGTGACTTCCGTGCAGGATTTTATGGTTGGTAAAGAAAAATAAAATAATTATAAAAAATATAAACAGATAATGTTGACAAATGCATGTATGTGGCGTATATTCTTAAAAGATGTAAC
>JAILJR010000214.1 GCA_024694565.1 Butyrivibrio sp.
CTCAAGCCCCCGCCTTTAGGCGTGGGGTTCGTGACCAGTCTTAAGTAATCTCGTGATGCGGTGGAAATCCCAGCTATAGGTTGGATCCGTATAAGCAGACTTTGGATCATAGTTGTAGCCAGCCTTAAGGTCATCAGAAGAATATCCACGCTTAGCAAGCAATCCTTTAGCAATAGTATAGAGTTGCTGATTCGATATTGTGGACGGGGCATCAAAAGCAGATCCTTCCCAAAGATTTCCAAGTGCCTCGGTTAAAGAATCTATCAAAGAGTCCTGCTTGAATGATCCCGTGCTGTTCTTCATCAGAGGACTTTCCACAATACTGCAAATACTGGCAAGCATTTGCTTCTGCTGTGCCCATCGTCCAGATTGTTCGTCCGCCCGTTCCGTATAGGTTACCCCATATGCTCCCGGAAGATATTTGACAGGGATAAGTTTCCCACTTGGATCAATGTATCCTGCGATCCCAACAGGATCATCAGAACCAATCCAAGACCCATCATCATCAAAATATCCGTCCATGAGTCTACCATTTTTATCAATATATTTTTCTGGTTTTGTTGTCATGTCAATATCAGAGTGTTCGACGTTCAAAAAATCGCCGTCTTCCTCCACATCAATTCCATTGGCAGGGTTTGCATCTTCCACGCCTCCAAAATAGTCATCCAAAACTTCTTCCCCGTCCTTGTCTATAGCATTGTAGTGGTAGTTGAGACTATCTGGATCATCGTTAAAGAGAGTATTAATTTCCGTATCATATGTTGCTGGCGTTGCATTATCAAACGGACTTGCTATGGATGACTTAATACCATTTTCGGATGCAGTTGGATCTGGGTTTGTGATGCCATTACCAATGGAGGTTGATGCATCGCTTTTGTTTCCACCGTAGGCTTCCCTCAGTTCTCCGTCGGTTCCTACCATATTATTCTTCTGCGTATTGGAATTAGCACTGGAATCGGTACTTTGGTAAGGATTGGCATCTGCATTGGCAGAGTTGGAGGAACCCGTATCGCCGTATCCGATCCTGTAATTCCCAGATTCTTCCCCTCCCGCAGTACTGGAAGACAAGGAATCGACATCTATATCGGATAAATCTACACCATCTTCCGCCAACTCTGTAACCATGCTATCTCCATTAACCATAGTCGTTACCCCTTCGTACACATTGGCATACAATGTAATGGTTGTAGTGGGGTAGGGTTTCCATGAGCATCCCGAATCGGAACATGTCCTGTATTCTACTTTAGCATTCTGTGCGACTGTCTTGAGTCCGCCGATAAGAGGGACATCGGAAAATGTTACAATGCGAGGGGTTACCCTGACATTATTCCCTCCATTCTTGACATTGCCAGACAATGTGCAGGTAATGGTGTACCTTTCGTTTGCTGTCGGATTCAGTGAATATTCGCCGTCGCCCGCACACGTCCCCTTGGCATATCCATCCATGACAACGGAAACTGAGTCGCTTAGTTGATCGACATATCGGTTTGGCTGTGCCACGGTAAGT
Source organism: Butyrivibrio sp. (assembly GCA_024694565.1). Classification (GTDB taxonomy): domain Bacteria; phylum Bacillota; class Clostridia; order Lachnospirales; family Lachnospiraceae; genus Butyrivibrio. The sequence goes on from JAILJR010000214.1 coordinate 1,508, forward strand.
GCATCATCCACGCCAACGATAGTCTTTACATCTTCTGCTGTAGCATTTGCCGTAGTTTCTGCCTGTGCTTTATTGACTGTATCGGATGTATATATAGCAAGCGGGACAGGCAAGACCATGGCAAGAGCAACAGCCCCGGCAATGATATTGGATTTCACGTCAAATCATCTCCTTTTTCTTTTTTCCTACTATTATAGCAGTGGAGAAACCTGAAAATGGCATAGTTTGCGAAGAGCAAATTTTTTCACATGGAAATCCCCGCCATCACCCATAAAAAAGAACAAAAGTTTGCAAAATGCTGGCTGGGCGGGCGGGGGAGAGTAGGAGAGAGGATACTTAGAGATAATTCGTGATTTATATATACAACGGATTATCTGTAAAGTACTCCCCCACACATGCACCAAGCAACTGCCAGCAAACAAGTCACATAATTCGTCTTAAGCCTAGTGCAAACAATCGCTCTGAAGGCAAAGGTCAGCCATGAGTTCCGATGCTTTTGTATTGAAAAGGATATAGTCAATACCCTTCTTCCCGTCTATACCATCCATCTCATACATGATTTGATCCTGTCCAAAAGGATCAAAAGAGCAGATATATATAACATACCGCTTCTTGCATAGCTTTGACTTGTCCTTTACGGGGTAGTCATCCATCGGGACACGTACCAATAATATCTCCATGGACGTGACGCTCTGCATAGATATACTGCAACGCTTACCTTTGGATAGTGTCGCATTAAGACAAAGTGGCTTCAGGTCGTCCTTATCTTTTTTGGTATAGATTGCAGGAACAATATCCAGATATTCAATGCTCCTGATGGGTTGACCGATTGCTCCTGAAACGAACTCCCTGCAAAGCTCCTCAAATCGTCCAAACATTTTTTGAAAAAAGTTATTGTTTTGTACTGACAGCATAATGACCTCCGCATTCCTAAAAAAGTTTTTTTTGTTCTATTATATTACACCCGACTTCCCAAAATCGAAAAAAATGAAAATTAAAAACTTTTATCA
>JAILJR010000225.1 GCA_024694565.1 Butyrivibrio sp.
ATCCCTATCTGTAGCCTTCTTAAAAGCCTCCATGACCATTGCGTGATTCTTGTTCTCGTGGAACCTGGCAACCATCACAACCCTCTTCTCTTTTTCTCCCGGGTACCTCTTCCTTATAAAAGAGGGATTCATCGGGTTTGGAAGAATGGTACATTTCTTCTGAATATATGCAGGAAATCTGTCTCTGGCGCCATTTGACTGCACGATAATCCCACCGGCAAATCCAAAGGTTGCTAACATGCTTGCCCTCATTGCCTTTGAGCCGTACTCTATATCCGGATCGGCACGCACAGAAACCACTACTTTTATGCCATCCCTCGTCGCAGTGGCAAGGGACATTATGTTGTTTTTTCCGGAAAAGCTGAGGATCACATCGGGCTTAAGTCTCTTCCAGGTATCCCGTAGCTTATTATACCTGAGCCGGAAATTGGCAATCCTTCCCTTCTGCTCAGATGGCAGGAGCGCCGGAAACACTCTCTGTATTCCGCCCTTTTCTCCTCCCGAAGGATCAACAAAGGCCGGTTTCTCATCGGGGTCCAGCACAAGCACGGCTCCCTCTGCGCCGGCAGGAACCCTCTTCCATGCAGCATGCACCACATCATACTCATCGCCTGCCATATATGTCGTCACGAGTGTCACCTTGTAACCCTGCTCGAAAAAGAAATCGGCAAGGTTGCTCATTACGCGCTCAGCTCCGCCCTTCTGAAGGGAGCCAATATACATTGCTATATGTTTCTTTTTGCTAGAGGCTTTCATAGTCGAAGTTTTCAATATAGTCCCTCAGGTCGTCAAAATAGGTATCTATGTTCTGTCTGTTAACCCGCAGTCTGTCAGCGTCCTGGTTATCACCCGAAAACTCAAGTGATGCGATTTTTTCCATGATAAGATCACTTACATAGGGGTTATAATGGGCAACATCCCTGTAGAGTGTAAGGTCAGAAGTAACATCCTCCTCAAACCCGAAGCAGTACACATGTATGTTGTCGCACTCAAGCATCTGCTCTGCAGCCATACGGACCAGGTATATATACCTGTCAAGATTCCCCTCCTCACGGACAGCTCCCCAATAGGCCATGGAATATGGAGGAAAGAAATATATAAAGGTGGTGTCGGGATGCTCTCTTGCAAGTGAAACTACGTTCTGCTCGATATTCTCACTTACCATTTTTATGTCAGCTTCAGTAACATCGTTTATTTTTTCCGGTGCATTAAATTCCCATTTGACTGAGAGAACAAGCTCCCGGTCGTAGTCATCTGCATTGCCGGTGTAGCTGTACTCATCAAAGGAAGTATATCCCGGTGAATCCCCCCGCAAAAATCCCAGTATCTCCGGAACCGTATATGTGAGTATCACATCCCGGTTAAGCAGATATTTCACATCGTCAAAGGGATTTTTGTTGGTTAACCAGACAGGGTACTCTCCCATGTCTATCCTCATCTCATCCTTGTCCTTCAAAAGAAGGGAGTAGTCGATCGGACGAAAGACATAGCGCGGTCTGTGGCCGCTGTCAAAGGCAACCTTGAGATTATCATTCAGCTCCTTATAGGTCGCGCCGGCATATGTAACCTTGATGGCATTTGCAGAAAACAGCTCATCAAAGAGTGAGGTCTTGAAGTTTTCAGCCATGGAGGTTCCCGTCACTATGCTGTCATAATCAAAATACCTCGTAATCCCGTCATTCTGCGACCTCTGGTCATAGAGCCTGTAAAAAAAGTATTTCTTTGGAGGACCGTAATGAAAAAACGGGTCAACAAAGGCGACAATAAGCGCAATTGCACATATCGTCGAGATGAAAAGTATTAAGAATGCTCTGACCCATTTTTTACCAGTCATGTTTTAAGCGCACCTAGAAATTAAAGTATAAGAATGTCGATATCCTGCTCATTGAAAGCAAACACAAAAGGAGTACCCCATAGGTAAAAAGGAGTGAGAGTACATTTCTTTTGTACACCCTCTCAAAGTTGTTTTTAAAGCACAGGCAAAGTATCAGTGCAAAGCCCATGATCAGATACACAGATGCCACAAGTACCGTAGTATCCGTATACTCCATATGCAGAATATCGAAGATGACCCAGAGTCTGGGAATCCTGAAGCACTCCAAAAGCTCAGGACTTATTTCATAATATGGAATTGTAAGTCTCTTTAAAATATGCAGCCACTGCCCGACAGAATCTGCCCTGAAAAGAAGCCATGCAACATTCACAAAGGCAAAGGTAACCGCCCACTGAACAGCCTTCACGCACCACATTATCAAAGAAGAAAAAGGAAGCTTCTTTACTGCCCCGGTTCCCTTTTCATAAAGACCGTGCGTCAGCTTATTAAAGCACTGTCCAAGTCCGTGAATGATACCCCAGAGGATAAAGGTCCAGTTTGCCCCGTGCCAGATGCCGCTGACCAGAAAGACTGTCATTATGTTCAGATATGTTCTGGCCCGCCCCTTCCTGTTGCCGCCAAGCGGTATATAAATATACTGTGTAAGAAACCTGGTCAGGGTCATGTGCCATCTCTTCCAGAAATCCTGCACCGACAGTGCCTTGTAGGGCGAATTGAAATTCATCGGGATATCAAAATTAAACATACACCCCAGCCCCGTGGCCATATCGGAATAACCGCTGAAGTCAAAATAGATCTGAAAGGTGTATGAGAGCATCACTATTATGATCTCGTAGAACGCAAGCGCCCTCTCCCCCGAGGCAATATCTGCCCTTGAAAAACCCCAGGCAACCGCTGTGCCAAAGGTATCTGCGATCAGCATCTTTTTGCCAAGTCCTCTGGTAAAGAGCATTATCCCCTTCGACAGATTCTGATAATCCACTCTCCATTTTTTCCTGTCGCGCATCTGCGGTATGAGCTCAGAGTGAAGTACGATCGGCCCTGCAACGAGCTGAGGAAAAAACGACACAAACAGCGCATACTCAGGAAAGCTATACCCCTTTGTCTCCCCCCTATAGGAGTCAACCATAAAGGATATCTGCTGAAAGGTAAAAAAGCTTATGCCCAGCGGCAGCGTTATATGCCTTAGCACAAAATCGGTATTGAATATCCCGTTTATGTTTGCAATAAAGAAGTCATAGTACTTGAAATAAAAAATCAGTCCAACATTGAACAGCAGCCCAAGTACCAGCAGCATCTTTCGAGCTCTTTTAAGCGCTTCTGACTCTGACATCATCATCCTTGATATCAGGTAGTTGCCACAGATGCTGCCGCAGATCACAAAGAGATAGCTCACATTAAAATAGCCGTAGAACCACAGGGACATCAGCAAAAGATAGACCTGTGCCAGCTTATTTTTTGAAAGTCCATGCAGAGCAAAATACCCTGTAAGGGTCAGAGGCAGAAAGCACAGCAAAAAAATATATGAATTAAACTGCATATGCCATCATCCTTATGTCATGAAGTAGTTGTACCACTGCTGGAAAATGAAAAATGACCAGCATATCTTGCTGAAGTTTGCCCCCGTGGCAGGTCCGCCGTCACCCTTCACAATATAGTTGTTAACAAACCTCGATACATAGTCAGCATCAAAGATGCCCTGTCTGTTTAGGAAGGAAGTACTGCTGTAATCCAAAAGCGCCTCCTTCAAAGGCCCTCTCATCCAATTATCAAGGGGAACTCCAAAGCCTGTCTTTGGTCTGTCCAGCAGCTCCTTTGGAATATAGTCATAGGCGATATCCTTTAAAATATGCTTCTTGTCCCCGTGGCTGTACTTAAAGCTGTGGGGTATCCTGAAGGAGTATTCCATGACATCTCTGTCAAGTATAGGGCACCTGTTCTCAAGAGAGTACTTCATTGATGCCCGGTCCATCTTAACCAGTATGTCCTCCGGTAGATATGTATCCATATCAAGAAGCATTCGCCTTACCTGGAAGTTTCCCACATTGTACAGAGTTTCAACCGGGAAAAGAACCGGCATCCTGTTTACATCCAGATTAAAATCAGTATTTATGTATTCAAATCCACTGACAGGATCGTCAAGTGTCTCATTTCCGGTTATGAAGGCGTGTGCCCCCCTGACATAGCTTTCTGATACCAGCTGCGTCTTGGTCTCAGGATCCCGGTTTGCCGCAACCACCCTCACTCTGAAGGGCATCCTGTCTATGAGCTTTCCTCTTCCCAATGGGATCTGGCCGAGCGCATGAACTATTGCTCCTGGAATCTCAAGCATCTGCGCCTGTCTGACATTGTCATATACATTATAGCCGCAGAAAAACTCATCACCGCCATCCCCCGACAGCGCAACCGTCACGTACTTCTTTGCCAGCTTGCTCACCATCATTGACGGAATCTGGGAGCTGTCCGCAAATGGCTCATCATAATAATGCGGGATGCTGCTCACAAGCTCATACATCTCTTTTTCTGAGATATAAATCTCCGTATGGTCGGTCCCAAGATGATTTGCAACCTTTTTGGCAAATTCCGCCTCGTTATACTGAGGGACATCAAAGCCGATGCAGAAGGTCTTTACCGGCTCATCCGAAAACTCCTGTGCCATGGCGGTTATGAGAGATGAGTCATATCCGCCGGAAAGAAATGTTCCCAGCGGAACATCTGCAATCATCCTTGAAACAACAGAGATCCTAAGCCGCTCCTTAAGCCCCTCCTTCGCTTCCTCGTAGCTGCTGACAGGGTCCTGTGAAAGCTCTGCATATACCTTTTTTACATCCCAGTACTTCCACTTCTTTATCTCTCCGCCGTGAAACCTAAGTATTCCACCGGCTTCAAGCTTGAATACATCGGTAAAGATCGTCTCGGGAGCAGGTATATACTGCTGGTAGAGATATCTTGGAATGACCTGTTTCCTTATCTGACCGGAAAAGCCCGGACACTTCATTATGGGTTTAAGCTCAGACGCAAAGACAAGGTTCTCACCATCAAGCCAGTAAAACAGCGGTTTCTTTCCAATCCTGTCCCGGATAAGATAAACATCCTGCGTATCTCTGTCATACAGAGCGATGGCAAACATACCGTTCAGGTGCTCAACCATATCTATGCCCCACTTGAGGTATGCTGCTATTATGACCTCAGTGTCACAGCTTGACTTAAAACGGTAATCCTTCATCTCCTCCTTAAGCTCAAGGAAATTATAGATCTCACCATTGAAGACAACCGTTACCCGTCCGTTTTCGGAGTGCATAGGCTGATGCCCCAGTGGAGACAGGTCAAGTATGGCAAGTCTTCTCTGTGCAAATCCGATGCTGTATCCATCCTTACCCGGATAAATCTCAACTCCGCTGTCATCCGGCCCCCTGTGATACATGGTGTCATTCATGATCCTAAGGTCTTCCTGTGAAATTACTCTCTTTGAAATAAAACCACTAATTCCGCACATATTCTCGCTCTCAGGCTTTTCTACGCTTCTTGTTTACAATTACTTCTTCCAGGTATTCCTTCCACTCTCTGTAGATGGCATCTACACTGGCCTTTTCCTCTATCTTCCTCGCATTCTCAGAAAACCTGCTTCGCAGCTTTTCATCCTCGATCAGTCTGCATATCCTGTCCGCCAGAGCATCCTCATCACCTACGGGTATCAGGAATCCGTTTACGCCATCCTCAATGACAGCCTTTGGTCCGCCGCAGGGACAGTCAGTTGATACCACCGGCATTCCCATGGCCATTGCCTCAAGGAGCGAATTCGGCATTCCTTCATAGTCTGAGGAATACGCATAGACCTCACCCTGAGGTATGATCTTTTCCAGCTCATTGCTTGCCCCGCAAAGCTGCACAAACTCCCCTGCATGATTGTCAGCTATCAGCTTTTCAAGTATCTGTCTGGTCCCGTCTCCGGAATCCGGTCCGTAGATCTTAAGACTGTAGTCGGGATGCTTTTCATGCACCTTCAAAAATGCCCTGACGAGCATCGGCTGATTTTTGAAATCCACAAGCCTTGCATGATGCATTACCCACTTCTCTCTCTTTTCCGGAAGCGGGTTCCCAAAATACTTGGGGTTTATTGGATTCATTATGATCCTTGAGTTCTCCTGCAGATAGGGCTTAAAGTAGTCCTTCTGCTCCTTTGTCTGATAAACGCAGCCTGCTGCCTTCGGAAACAGCCATCTGATCTGAACGGCATCTGAAAAGGCATCATAATAGCCGATGGGATTGATCCTGATTGATATCACCACCGGTATATTGCTGTTTCCGGCTGCCATCAGTGCCCTGAAGTTCGCCCTGTGGGCAAAAGCCACAAGCACATCCGGCTTATATTTTTTTGTGAACTCCTTAAGGTATTTTACCCTCAGGAGAAACTTTACTATTCTGTTTTTCTTCTCATCGCTGTCCTTAAGGCCAACATGAACTCTTGTCACTCTCGGGTCAAGCTCGAACTCATTTTCCTCCTGCCACTCTGTTGCCACATACACCTTGTAATCGTCCATGGCAAATCTGTTGGCCAGGTTTGCAACAACCCGCTCTGCTCCGCCCTGTGCCAGACAATTTAAATGAAATGCTATAGTCTTCATAGTTTCTCAATTATGTTGTGAAGTTTTTCTTTGTACTTGTCAGGAGTAAAAAACCCTGCTCTTTTATATGCCTTATCTGAGTAGTTCTGAGCCTTCTTCTCATCCTGTAAAAGACTCACCATCTCCTCTGCAAGCATTCTCTCTTCCCGCGAGATGCTCTCGGCATCAAAATTCTCGGTTTCTTCCATATTTGGTACAAGTATACCATACTCTCCGTCTAGAGGTTCAGTTATTGAGTCCCCGCTCTTGGTGAGCGTAAGGACATTGTACTCGTCTTCTGAAAGAAGTATCTCCCTTGGACCCGTCCTGCAGTCGCAGGAGATCACCGGCTTTTTAAGCGCCATGGCCTCCAGTACCGAATTGGGAAATCCCTCATGATTAGACGGACAGACATAGATGCTTGCTGCGGATACATATGGAAAAGGATTGGTCTTGGCACCAACAAAGGCCACCTTATCCTTGATCCCGAGCTTCCTTACAAGCTCCGTATAGCCCGACCATTTGCCCTCACCAAGTATGAGCAGCCTCGCCTGCGGGCATTTTGTGAGCGCAAGATAAAAAGCCTTAACCAGATGCCATACACCTTTCTGGTAATCATCCCTGGCCATGCATGCTATCACCTTCAGGTCATCGCCTGCAAAAGGAAAGTCGTGTATCTGCTCCATCGCCTTGTTCCGTATTGCCTCTGCATCTACGGGGTTGTAAATACATTTACTCCTGTCATAGTCAAAATTATCCCTGAGCTGATGCACTATATCCATGGAGCATGACAGAATCCTGTGCGATTTCCTTGCAAAGAGCTTTATCTGTCTTTGATTCTCAAGATCAATCTGTCCGCGCAGACCGGTAAAGACATGATCACCCACTCCTGAAAGTGCATTTACCATGTTTGCCGAAGACCCGAAGCTGTAGGTATAATTTATCCCCAATTTCTTCTTTGCCTTGCGGACTCTTATGATGCGCTTACACATGTTCAGGAGCTTGTATATCACGCCATCCCTTGCCGGAACATCAATATCTATCACATTCAGCCCCTTCACATCATAATGCATGTCCTTCGAGGTAAAAATGAGTATGTAGACATTGTAATATTCCTGCATCAGTCTTGCGGTTGCGACACAGACTCTCTCGAATCCGCCCTGATGCAGCATGGGACACATCAGCATCAGATTTTTCTTATTATTCATCAAAGTATCCTCTCTGATAAAAAAGAGTCATCTCTCTTGCCTGGGACTTAACATCAAAGCCTGCATTCCTTAAACTGCCAAGTATGCACTCTGAATTATCTTCGCGCTCTTTTGTAAAATGCCCCGGGGGCTCATCACTTCCCCCTGCACAAAGATCATCCAGTATCTTTTCTGCCCAGTCAACGGGCTGTGACTTTATGCTTCTCATTGACACAAGGTCCGTGACACAGACTTCACTCGTGACGGCATCTGAGACAAGGCACCGCAGCCCCGCAGCCTGAGCCTCTATGACACTTCCGGGAAGTCCCTCATACCTGGATGGAAAGCAGAAATAGTCCATGGCCTGATAAAAGCCGTCAACGTCAGATCTGTTTCCCGCAAAAATACAATACCCGGATATCGAAAGCTCCTCCGAGAGCTTCTTCATGTCTTCAAAAAGCCCTCCTTTTCCCAGCATGAGCAGCCTTATCTTCCTGCCGTAAAGCGCAGGGTACTTTTTGCCGGCATCTCTCTCGACAAGACTTATGAGCTGTGCAAAGGTCCTCAGCAGAAACTCATGGTTCTTGGCATAGCGAAAGCTGCCAACGTGACCAATGACCACTTCGTCTGTCACTCCAAGTTCTCTTCTGTACCTCTCCCTTACAGAACTGTTGTAGGCAAAGGCTCCAACATCAACCGCATTCGGTATTATCCTGACCTTTCCCTTATCCATCAGCTTTTTGCCAAAAACAGCTTCTCCCGCCTCGCCTGAGCATGCAAAATTGTAATCGGTAAAGTCATCGCGGCGAAGAGGCAGCCTCAGTATCCTCGTGGCTATGCCCTTTATTCCACTGTCTACCCCGGCACTTCTTGCGTGGGCAATGCAGATCGGTACACCATTTCTTTTGGCTATGGGAAGATAAACCGCAGCCATGCTTGTCATATGCCCCTGTACTACCTTAAACTCTCCCCTGTGCTGCTTAAAAAACCTCTCTGCTGCCTTCTTATAATCAGGCAGGTTCCTTCCATTGAACCTCGGAAGACAGAATATCCTGCCACCAAGGCCAAGTACCTCTTTATCAAAATAGTCCGGCTCTCGAACTGCCATCAGTTCATCAGAAGTCGGACTCTTCTTCCCTGTCTTTGCAGGTGAGTAATGGACAAGGAAGTCAAATTGTATCTTATCCCTGTCCATGTTTCTGTATAAATCTATGATTCGGCTCTCAGCCCCGCCGACGCCAAGTACTCCAAGAACATGAAGTACCCGAATCTGTCCGTTTGCTGCTTCCATTAAAAATCCCCTTTATCGGTTCGACACAACTTCGACTTACACCTTTAGCCTGCCAGCGCAATTTCCGGAATTGATCATTTGTTGCGATACTGTCCCATAGTGCGCTTTGCTGTTGCCAGCACAAACGCCCTGGCATCTGCTTCGAAGCTGTACCATAGTGCGCTTTGCCGTTGCCAGCACAAACTTCCGGGCATCAGCTTCGAAGCTGTACCATAATACGCTTTGCTGTTGCCAGCACAAACTGCCATGCATCTGCCACAAAAGTGCGCTCCTCAACCGGAAACCTTGAAAATTCCGAATAAGAGACAACCTTCCCTGACTTAAGGAGCTCCTCCAGCTTCATGAAATCACTGTCATCCATGGTGTTGGCATGATATACGAAGGTAACAAGTCCGTCCCTCATATCCTTGAGAGTCCTGCTCTTCTGAACTGATATAGGATAGAATACAAAGCCGTTTGACTTAAAGGGCCCTGTACCAAAGCCATCGGTGATGATATGAAAACCGTTTTGCCTGAGAGCAAGAAGCGTATTTTTGTCAAAGGAATGGGAGGGAGCCATAAAGATATCTGTGTTGATCCTGTTAGCTTCGAAAATATCCCTTCCCTTCCTTATCATCTCATTTTGTCTGACCAGTGCCTGCCCCGCAAATTCTGACTTATGACCTATTGGAAAAAGTCCCGGATCCTCTGTAGTATACAGGTGGTTATAGCCATGCATGGCCACAATCCATCCATCGCTCACCAATTCCCTGATATATGCAAAAAAATCCTCTCTCTTATCACTTATGGCTAACTTTTTATCCCTGTTGTCCGGAACCACGCCTATAAGAGGCCTGCAGCCATACTTATCAAGCAGAGCCTTGAACCTGTAGAACTTCTCCCAGTCCATATCAGGTGTGATATCATCCATTCGAATCGCAATGTTCATCAGAGATTTTCCTTATACCACTCTATTGCCAGTTCTATTCCAGCTTTGAAATCATATGAAGGGTCGTAGCCAAGATTGGTCCTCGCCTTTGTGATATCTGCATTTGAATCCCTGATATCACCGGCTCTCGGAGGTCCGAAATTCGGCTCAACATCAACACCCAGTGCATCTGTAAGATGATAATATACATCTATCAGGAACTCTCTTCCGCCGGCACCGATGTTGTAGGCTTCTCCCGCCACATCAGATGGTGCAAGGCAGGCCCTAAGGTTCCCTTCAATTACGTTGTCAATATAGGTGAAGTCTCTCGACTGCTTTCCGTCTCCGTTGATCGTCGGAGTTTCGCCGTGGATCAGCTGGCGAAGGAACTTGGGAATAACCGCAGCGTATGCTCCGTTTGGATCCTGCCTTCTCCCGAATACATTGAAATACCGCAGTCCGTAGGTATCAAGGCCATATAAGGTCTTGTACATTCTTCCGTATTCCTCGTCAGTCTTCTTTGTAAGAGCATAGGGTGACAAGACCCTGCCCTCCTCTCCCTCTCTCTTTGGAAGAGTGGTAGAATCACCAAATACCGATGAGCTTGAGGCATAAACAAATTTCTTTACCCCGTTCTGCCTTGAGGCCTCCATCATGTTAAGAGTTCCGCGGATATTGATCTCCTCATATAAAAGAGGCATCTCTATACTCCTTGGAACGCTTCCCCAGGCCGCCTCGTTGAGAACATAGGTAACTCCCTCGGTAGCCTTCATGCATGCATCGAGGTCCCTGATGTCCTCCTTGAGAAAAGTAAACTTAGGGTTTTCCATAAATGGCTGAATATTCTCAATGTGACCTGTTGAGAGATTGTCCAGACACCTGACGGTATACCCCATGTCGAGCAGAGCCTCACAGATATTCGATCCGATAAACCCGGCTCCACCGGTAACAAGGAAAACGCTGTCCTCATCAAATTTTAGCTGCTTAAATGCCATATGCCAATCCTTTCAAAAAGCTGTTGTAAAACCGCAGGTCTATTATAACCTCCAGTAGTCAAATTCAGGCGCCTTATAATCTTCCATGTCAAATATTCCCTTGATATCAAGGAATACCTTTGTCTTGTTGGCCGAACTAAAGAACGCTGCTATGTCAGCCGGCTTGTAATCCTTGAAGTCATCGTGAGCGACAGCCATAATGACCGCATCCATATCCTTTATCGCGGAAAGATCGGCAAACTCTATGTTGTAGAGTCTCCTGGCCTCATCAGAATCAGCCTGAGGGTCAACCACAACAGGTGTAATTCCGTACTCACCAAGCTCATTGTAAATGTCGATGACCTTTGTATTTCTGGTATCCGGGCAATTCTCCTTGAAGGTAAAGCCAAGGATGGCAACCCTTGCATTTTTGACCGGAATATCAGCAGCAATGAGTCTCTTTACACAGGACTCTGCCACATATTTACCCATGTCATCGTTGATCCGTCTTCCGGAGAGAATGATCTGCGAGTGGTATCCAAGCTCCTCTGCCTTGTAGGTCAGATAGTAGGGGTCAACACCGATACAGTGTCCGCCGACAAGACCGGGGAAAAAGTGAAGGAAATTCCACTTAGTACCTGCTGCCTCAAGGACGCTCTTGGTATCGATTCCCATTCTGTGGAAGATCATGGAAAGCTCATTCATGAAGGCTATGTTTATATCCCTCTGGCTGTTCTCAATTACCTTGGCTGCTTCTGCCACCTTGATGGACTGGGCCTTGTAGACACCTGCCAGAGCAACAAGGCTGTAGACCTTGGCCACAGTTTCCAGTGTCTCCTCATCCATTCCCGAAACGATCTTTGTTATTGTATCAAGTCTGTGAACCTTGTCACCTGGATTGATACGCTCAGGCGAATATCCGACCTTGAAGTCCACTCCGCACTTAAGGCCGGACTCCTCTTCAAGTATGGGAACACATATATCTTCTGTGACTCCGGGATATACCGTTGACTCATAGACAACAACAGATCCCTTTGTCAGATATTTTCCAAGAGTCCTGCTTGCACCCTCAACCGGCGTCAGATCCGGTGTATGATCATCATTTACGGGTGTCGGAACCGCAACCACATGGAACCTGCACTCGCGAAGCTTCTCAGGATCTGCCGTAAACTCCACAGTAGTCTGTTTAATAGCATCATTTCCTACTTCTCTCGTTGGGTCGATGCCCTTTTTGTAGAGTTCAACCTTGGCAGCGTTGAAATCATAGCCGACCACCTTTATCTTTTTTGCGTAAGCCACTGCGATTGGCATTCCCACATAGCCAAGTCCGACAAGGGAAAGCTTTTCTTCGCCCGCAAGGAGCTTCTCGTATAAGTCCATTATATATTCCTCCTCTAAAAACTTCATTTTATATCTGACTTATTCCGGCAGGATGTTGATACCGCAAGCGTCAAAAGGACATGCGCCAAAGGTATGCAGCTCCATATCAAAAGATATCCGGTCATTTACAAAAGTCATGACATGAGGCCGCAATTGTATCTGGCAGGGCTTTTCCCTGACCTTTAACTTTTTTGCCGGGCAGTCATATACTAATTATACTACTTATGTCAAACCTAATTTTTTAGTGCGCTTAGCTCTTTTCTGTAAGCTTCAATAACCAGGTTTCTGTCGAAATTCTCTACTATATAATTCCTTCCTTCAAGGCCCATCCCTCGCCTTTCATCCGCTGAAAGCAAAAGCATCCGTTCTATTGCCGCTATGAGTGCCCCGCTGTCCATCGGTTTAAAGGAAAAGCCGGTCCTGCCATCAATGAAGGTCTCGCGGCATCCCGGAATATCACTTCCAAGAACCGGTCTCCCACAGGCCCCTGCTTCCAGCAGTACATTGGTAAGTCCCTCATGATAGGAGGGGTGAACAACAATGTGCATATCGGCATAGACCGGTTCAACGGTATCGAGATGACCATGATACTTCATTATGCCCTTATCCTCGAGCTTTCTTATCATCGGCTCATACTTTGATCTCTCATCCTCTTCGTATTCACCCACAAGGTGAAATTTAACCTCCGGATGAGCTTCTGACACTGCTCTAGCAGCCTCAAAGTATTCTTCTATGCCCTTGTCCTTCATCACGCGAAGGACCGCCAGTATCCTGATGCCGTTCTCCTCTGAAGGATATTCCCGGTAGGGGTGTTCTGTGGTATTTACTCCTGACCCCGGCAGCATTCCCGAGTTTTTGACAGCTATGCCGTTTTTTTGCATGAAGGCTCTGTTTTTCTCATTCTGGAAAAAGACCCTTTGTGCCCTGTTCATCGAAAAGGCATAAAGCTTCATCAGAACTTTACTGAACAGCCCTCCGTGCTCGATTGCCATTCCAAGGCCAGTGACATTGCATATATATGGCACCCTCAAAAGCTTTGCGGCAGATGCGCCGTAAATATTCGGCTTTATTGTATAGGTGAGTACCACCTTTGGCTTTACTTTTCTTATCGTTCCAATATAGTTCAGGAACAGCGAAAAGTCCTTTGCAGGATTAAGTCCGTGCCTGTCAAGGGGCGCATATATGAGTCTCGCCCCGATCTTACTCAATTTGTGGCAGTTTTCATCCTTTGGGACTGACACGTATACTTTGTGCCCATCCTTTCTGAAGGCCTCGATCAGTTCTTTTCTGAAAAGATAGAGACCGTTTGCATAATTTGTTAGGATCAAAATATTCATGTTCAGGCTCTTTTCATGCTGTCCTTTATACTCTGAAGGTCATTTATGACTACGCTGTCATACATCATCATGACCACGTCCTCACGGTAGTTGCCGATCTGAGGCTCATTGGCTGCTTTCTCTGATACATTTTTATAAATGAAAGCCGGAAAATCAACTCCTGCTCCATAGGCGTGGAGGTATGCTCCTCCAAATCTCGGATTTATCTCAGAGAGATAGTACTCCCCATTCTGGTAAAAGAGATCCATGTCCAGAGGACCATTGAACTCAAATACCTTAAGGGCGTTCTTTACAAAGTCAAAGAGCTTCTCATCCCTGAAGGATATGGTCTTGTTGGCACCTCCGATGGTTGTCGATATCTTTTTCTTGGAAAAGATCGCCACCACATCGCTGCTTACCGTATCCACATAGACGTCTGCGTCCATATCCTCTCCGGTCATCAGCTCCTGGATGATGAGCTCGGGGCTCCTCTCCGTAATCTCCTTCAGCAGTTCGTAGCTTTCAACCTTCCTTGCACCTACACTTCCACTCCCTGTTCTGGGCTTTACAAATACAGGAAGGTCAATGCTGCCCTTTTGATAATCCCTGTCGAAGTCGTCAAAGCATCCGTAGGTCTTTACCGTCCGTATGCCTTTCCCGGAAAGATATCTGTACATCTCATACTTGTCAAAGCAAAGACGCGCTGTATCTATGTACGGCGCAAGAACCTCCACTCCGATTTCCTCAAATTCCGGACGATGCTCGGAAAGAATTGCAATCTCAGGGTCTATGAGAGTGGTCACGGCATCTATCTTCTCATTACTGCAGATGTCCAGGATCTTCGGAATATAAGTCGGGTCCGTAATGAGCGGCACCTGGTAGCTTACATCCGCAAAGCTAAGTGCCGGAGCATATGGACTGTTGTCCGTGACAACTATATGCACCTGCTCCCCAAGCGTCTTCCTGAAGTCCTTTAAAAGTTCGCAACGTCTTCCCACACTGCAAAAGAGAATGTTCATTTGTCCTGCTCCTTTGGTTTTGTGCCGGTGAATGCCTCCATAGTGGCATCCGTCGCACTGTTTACATCATCGTGCCTGAGCACTACTGCTATGGTCATTAAAACTATTTTCAGATCCAGGTAAAATGAGACGTGCTTAACATAGAAGACATCCTTCTCAAACCGGTCCTCCCAGCTCAGGAGGTTCCGTCCGTTTACCTGTGCCCATCCGGTAAGTCCCGGCCTTACGTCATGCCTGTGCCTCTGCCGTTTGTTGTAGAGAGGAAGGTATTTTACAAGAAGTGGCCTCGGCCCCACAAAGCTCATATCTCCCTTCAGGATGTTAAAAAACTCAGGGAGCTCGTCAAGGCTTGTTGCCCGCAGCTTTTTCCCAAACTCAGGAAGCCGCTCTTCATCCGGCAGGAGCTCTCCTTTGGCATCCCTTTTGTCTGTCATAGTCCTGAATTTGTACAGGTTAAATACCTTCTCGTCCTTGCCCGGTCTTGGCTGCTTGAAGATCACCGGACTTCCCAGCCTGATCCGCACCATTACCGCAAGAATAAGGTATACCCACCAAAAGAGTACAATGACCGTAAATGAAATGGCCACATCAAAAAAACGCTTTACATACCTGGCATAAAAACTGTTTTTTCCCATTTTTCTTTACCTGCCCAAAATAAAAGTCTTTCACAAAGCAACTGCGGCTTTTACCCTGCCTTAACTGAAGCACCTCTTTATTATCTCAATTATCATGTCCTGCTGATCAGGTGTCATCTTGTTGTCGCTTGGAAGACAAAGCCCCCTGTCAAACAGATCGCACCCGACATCATTAAAGCCGTTCTCCTGTATATAAGCGTTGCTCCTTGCCCTTCCGCTGCCGCTTCTTGTGATGAAGGGATTCATCCTGTAGATGGGCTGCATATGCATCGGCTTCCATACAGGACGCCCCTCTGCATTGTACTTAAGGAGAGTTTCAAATATCTCTGTGGGACAGCTCTTACCCGGCTCTGTCTCGTAGAGGACATCCTTCTCAGATCTGACCTGTCTGCACATTGCATCCCTGTCTATAAGTATGCAGGACAGCCAGAAATTGGGCTCGCTGTTTGCTTCATCATAGGGGTTCATGGTGACAGGCAGATCCTTAAGCCCCTCCCTGTATCGCATATAGATTGCCTTTTTCTGTGCGATGTGCTCGTCAAGATAAGGTATCTGTCCCCTTATGACTCCTGCAATAACATTGCTCATCCTGTAGTTGTAGCCAAGCTCCTCATGCTGATACCACTGGGCATCTTCCCTCGCCTGTGTAGACCATTTTCTGACCCTGTTGGCATCATCTGTGTTGTCTGTCAGGAGCATGCCTCCGGAGGAACCTGTGATTATCTTGTTTCCGTTAAAAGAGATAATATTGTAATCGCCAAAAAGCCCTGTCTGCTTGCCCTTGTAGGTAGCACCCAGAGATTCAGCCGCATCCTCGATTATAAGTACGCCGTGCCTGTCACAGACCTGTCTTATCTCATCCACCTTTGCCGGTGTACCGTAGAGATGCACCATAACAAGGAGCTTCACCTCGGGATAGATCTCAAAAGCCTTCTCAAGGGCTACCGGATCCAGGTTCCAGGTATCTTCCTCGGTATCAATGAATACTGCTTCTCCGCCCTCATATGCAACGGGATTCACCGTCGCATCAAAGGTGACATCAGAGCAGAACACTCTCTTTCCCTCAAGCACTCCGTGCCCTACCTTTGGCTGACCGTAGAGCCTTTCACCTGCAAGCCTTATGGCCAGATGAAGGGCTGCCGTGCCTGAGGAAAGAGCAACTGCATCCCTGCAGCCTATCTTTTCACAGATCAGCTTCTCTGCTTCGTTGATATTGGCCCCCACCGTAGACATCCAGTTGGTCTCGTAGGCCTCTGTCATAAACTTAAGCTCATCTCCGTGCATAGTCGGGGACGAAAGGTACAATCTCTTCTCAAAAGGCTTTAACTCCATAGGGACTCCTCTTTATGTGATACTCGTTGATTGATTCTGCTATCTTGTCAAGCTCTGCCCTGTGCTCCAAGGTCCTGTCCTCACTGTTGTCCCTCGGCTCATAGGTTGCCACTATTTCCTGAACTATTGTCTTTACCTCCGGCGACTCAGCCTTAGAGGCACTGTTAAGGCGCTCCAGCTGACTGAAGAACTTCGACTCATCAAGCTCGATGGGCTTTCCGATATGGATCATCTTGTTGGAGGTGTCCTGCAGACCCTCCTCATCCATCAGCATCTCCTCGTAGAGCTTCTCACCGGGGCGAAGCCCTGTAAACTCTATTCTTATGTCCTCGCCCACCTTGTAGCCCGAGAGCTTTATGAGGTTCTCGGCAAGGTCAAGAATCCTGACCGGCTCTCCCATATCAAGGACGAATATCTCACCGCCCTTTGCAAAGGCTCCTGCCTGAAGAACCAGGGATACCGCCTCTGAGATTGTCATGAAATATCTGATGATATTGGGGTCAGTTACAGTCACAGGTCCTCCGGCTGCTATCTGCTTCTTGAAAAGAGGAATGACTGAACCGTTTGATCCAAGAACATTTCCAAATCTCACCGCCACAAACTCTGTGTCGTAGTGCTTGTTGAAGGTCTGGACGATCATCTCGCATATCCTCTTGCTGGCACCCATAATATTGGTGGGATTGACCGCCTTGTCGGTAGAGATAAGGACAAATTTCCTTGTGCCGTTTGAAGCTGCGGCCATGGCCGTCTTCCAGGTTCCGAATACATTGTTCTTGATGGCTTCAGCGGGGCTGTCCTCCATGAGAGGTACATGCTTGTGTGCTGCCGCGTGATATACGATATCAGGTCTGTATATCTGGAAAATACTGTTCATCCTGTTGGTATTTCTCACAGATGCTATGAGAACCACAAGATCCATCTCCGGATACTTTGCCTTAAGCTCCTGCTGAATCTCGTAGGCGTTGTTCTCGTATATGTCAACAATAATGAGCTGCCTTGGTGTGTGTCCCGCAATCTGTCTGCACAGCTCAGAGCCGATGGAGCCGCCACCGCCTGTGACCATGACAACCTTGTCACGGACATAGCCTGCTATGGAATCCATGTCAACAGCAATCGGATCTCTTCCCAGAAGGTCTTCTACCTCCACATCACGAAGCCTTGAAACATTTACCTCGCCGTTAACCAGCTGATACATTCCCGGAAGAGACCGCAGTTTGCAGTTTGTATTCTTACAGATCTCCAGGATCTTCTTGAGTTCCTGCCTTGATACGGAAGGAATGGCCACGATTATCTCATCAATGTCATAGAGGTCCGCGCACTCCACGATCCGGTTCCTTCCGCCCACTACACGGATACCCTGAATATATTTGCCCCACTTGTTCGGGTCATCGTCGATGATGCAACGTATGGACATCGTGGAGTAGTTGCTTATAAGTATCTCTTTGATGATAGTGTTGGCCGCCTCACCGGCACCGATTATCATCACCTGCTGATTGTTCTCCCTGTTCAGAGCCTGATGCTTCTTGCTCCTGAAAAACCTGTAGGAAAACCTGCTCGCAAATATGGCAGTTATCAGAAGGAATGTGTAGAGAAAGTAATAGCTCTGGGGCACCGGCTGCTCATCAGGCCTTTTAAAAAACTGAAGTCCTATGGCATTTATAATACCCGACATCGTACATGCCATGACAAGGTTCTGCATCTCCCGCTCCCCGGCATACGCCCAAAGGCTGTCGTAGAGCTTGAAGAAGTAAAACAACACAATGGTCAGAACTATGTCTATAGGCAGGAAGGTTATCAGCGGCATCAAAAAGTGCTCCGGTATCTCGCTGAAGTGAAACTCATATCTTATGAGAATTGCGACAGCACTTGCCAGAATGATGCATAGCACATCGTAAACCATCAGTACTATTCTTCTATACAGTTTTTGATAGTTGAATGGTTCTCTTTTATCTTTCATTATTCTGTACCTTAAAGGTAATCGGAGCAACTGAGAGCATAAGAGCAATTGTCATGGGGTTGCTGTACTGGAAAACCCACTCGGAGATTCCCGCAACCATAAAGCCTATCACAACCGCTGCCGTGATAAGTGAGAGCTCCTGTGTATTCCTGTTGTCTCTGTAATATCTTATGCCTGAAACAAGGGCTGTGACCAGCACAATTATGAAAAGAATTCCCACTAAAACTCCGCGGTCATAAGCCACCTGGAGATATGTGTTGTGAGCATGTATTGCTATCTCGCCGTTAGGGAGCTCTGCTCCCATCTCCTCATGTCCCCACATGTTGAGCTGCTGAATATAAGACCGGAATATGGTGAGTCGTCCGTTTGAGATCACATCAAGCGGGTTGGACAGATCCACATAGTCCCCCATCTCTTCAGCCAGCATCATAAACTCTGCCTTTATCGGAATCGCAGCTGCAAGAAGCGGGTATTCCTTTTTGCTTCCGTTATATCCATAGGTTCCGGAGCCGTTGTCACTGCTCCCTGCCCCTGTCGGATGACCAAAATCATCATAAAGGGGCTCTCCCGTTACGGGATCATAGTTGTATCTGTCAATCGGATAGTCATAGGTTCCGACTTCCATTCCAAGCATTTTGTCTTTGAAGAGGTTTACAAACCTCTCAACGCACATGAAATTGGTGTTGTCCCAGTCTGCGCCGCCGCGGACAAATTCGTCCGTATCGTCAATGGCATAAAACACCGGCTGAGCAACCATGGTTGGCAGTATTCTCTGAAGAGTAAAGGCCGAAGGGAAGCAGAAAACCAGTGAACAGACAAACACACTCACCAGACGCACAAACTGCTTTCTGTTATATGCAACTATCACCACAAGCACAAGCAATGTGGACATGATAATCGCAAGATAAGCCGTTCTTGATACGGTAAACACCGCATAGGACATGATGTAGCCAAAGAGAATAATCTCTTTCCAGGCAGTGATGAGTATGTCCTTAACTTTGGCATTTTGCGGCAGCATTATCACCTTGACGGAAAGAAGTACTGTTGCCACTGCCCCCATGAAGGTACAATACTCAGCTGTCACGGTTACCGTGTGGAAAATAAAGGCAAAGCGTCCGCTGACATACCCCGCAAAATATCTGTGGAGCCAGCTGTAGATGAGTGATATGGCAAAGTTCATCATAAACCCGCCGGACAGTATCTTGTAAAAATCCCCTCTCCTGTTCCATGCGGCAAACCTGAGATACAGGCATATGTATATTATACCAAGATAAAAGCTCCATATCCTTGTATTGTTCAGCACCATCAGCACTACGAGAAATACAAGCATAAGAACTCCGAACACAGTTGGCCTTATCTTCAAAGCTTTGTCATGACCGTGATTTCTTTTTCTGTAAAAAGAAACAGCAAGCCTTGCAAAGTTTATCACAACAAGTCCAAGGAGTATCACTATTAAGATACCATATTTGAGTATTGTATTGTTGAGGTCATACTCTTTTTCGGTATCCGGCATCCTGAACCGTATGTAATAAAAGATTCCGTAAATTCCCGATCCAAGCACCCACAGGGCATTTGGCAGATTGAAGGCCTCACCGAAGGAAAAGGTCAGTACCATCATAATAAGAAGCCAGAAGGTCATCTGCCTCTCCGAGATAGTGTGGAAAATATCGTACAATCCATTCATATAACATGAACCGTACCAGATGGCCATTGCCATCGAAAACATCATGAGTACGTATCTCAGGCGCTCCCTGCTGTCGATTCCCTGCCAGAAGGAGATTCCTATCTCTCTTTTCACCGCCTGATGATTTATTGCATAGAATACCATTGCTGCTGTTATGGCAAGTCCCAGCTCATAGAAGATTATGTCAGCGACCCTCATGTCAAAGAGCTTCATGGGGAATACCATTATCATTAGCACAAGAAAAACAACTGCAGCCACAGGATTTGCAGCATATTTCACTGCAGTTCCCACAGTCATGAGGCTGTCCTTCTCCGGCTTCTTCTTATAATACATATCTGTGGCAAGGCAAAGAAGAAAGCAAACCGCTGCGATTATGCCGATGATGATCAGTGACTTTCCCTTTGAGAGCGGTATCCTGTAATTGTATCTCGCAGCAAGATGCCTTCCCTCGATATTCTCATAATTTCTTGTGAGCCTTCCTATATATTCGCAGGTCGGCGGAATATCCTCATAGCCGACAAATACCTTTGACCTGCAGTCCTGAACCTTTATGGCGTAGGTCTTGCCGACGTCTACACTGACCTCCACCGGGATATTGACATAGCACGGAAGCTTAAGCTCCCCGGTATCAACGAAGGTTCTGAACAGTATCTCGCCCCTTTCGTCGATGAGCACCATGGAGATGTACCTTCCGTTATCAACTCTTGTGACATATACATCTATTGAGCTCAGTCTGTCGTACTGCGTGACAAATTCCTGCATCAGGTTGTTGTTGCCCGTCATGATATGGTCAGATTCCCCGACAACGGTCCCTCCTCCGCCTGTCTCAAGGACGGTTGTAAAGACTCTTATTGGGAAAACCAGGAGTATCGCTATTAATGCAAAAATAAGTACAACTGCCTTTATGGCAGTGGACTTGTTGATTATCTTTCTCATTATGTGCCTCTGATAATATGCTTATGGGAGCAAAAAGCTCGAAAATACACGCATTTTAAATATCATTTCATGATAACACAACTGTCACGAGTACGCAAATGTGGCTTTTGGGGGAGTTGAGGTAATGCGTTACAATTCAGTTGTCATCCGGGCCAGAGCAACTGAATTGTAACTAGGTTATTCCGGCCGCTACAAATCGAGTTGCATATTGAACGTTGACAAATAACTCTACTCTTTTCCTCCGGTAATAAATATTAAAGGGAGGCATAGCCATAGGTATAGGACATATCTGATAAGATACGTCGGTCCTAGTAGGACCGTACTGAATGTAAGGATCATGGGCAGGAAGGGGAGTATCTGGTGTATTCTTTTCTTTGACAGTCTGTAAGCGAAGACAAACATGTAAATTAGTACAAGCAGGCCGGGGGCGAAGAGGAGGTAGAGAACCGGGGCGTCCTTGTAGAAGGGGCCCAGAGACAGATACCGATAGAGGGTATCTATTGGCGGGATCAGAACTGTTCTCTCTCCCGGGGGCTCGGTTTCGTAGCCGAAGTATGAGCTGTCTTCGTAGGTGAAGGTGTAGACTGTGTTTCCCTTGTAGGTGTTGAAGGCGGCCGGGGGATAGCAGTAGCCATAGGAGGTCAAAAGCCACGCATTAAGATAGCTTAACGGGTGCTGTAAAAAGAGTCTGTACCATACACCGAAAAAGTCCTTTTTGTTCTGCTCGTACAGGGCATTGTTGAAGTTCACTTTTACAAGGTCGGAAAGCCTTGGGGTGTACTTCATAAGGTCTTCCTTTGGTATATATGACTCAATTATCTCATTATCGGAAGGGTCTATGGTGTCGCCTTCATAGCTGTAGACCCTTGCAAGCTGCATTATCGGAACTGTAAGCATCTCCTGATGATGTGTTCCGGATGGCTTAAGTGCAAGGGTTAAGAGGTTTGATATTACAAGGTAAAGAACTACCGGCAATATCAGCATCGCGGGAAGGATGCTCTTTAGTTTCTTTCTGAAATGCACAAGGGCAAAGGGCACAAAAACAAGATATGCATAGAAACCATTGTGCCGAAACAGCGGCATCAGTGCCGATGCAATTACAAAAAGAGCTGTTTTTCCTCTGTCCTTCAAAAAGCCTTCCGTATCGCGGCACAGCTCCGTCAGCAGTACCGTTATCAGTAGAAGCAGCGCCGAGAACAGGCCATCCTTACAGGAACACAGAGTGTACATTACTATGGTTGGAAAGGCCCCGTAGAAGATTACCCATAGGATTCTCTGCTTCCTTCCTATTCCGCGCCTTTGCATATATGTGACCGCATAGGCGAAGATCCCATTTATTACGAGCATCTGAAGTATCAGATACGTCACTATTCCAAGATTCCATGAGCCGGTAAGCTTGTGGATGAGGGCTATCACAGTGCCAAGAAGCAGGACATGAAAAAGAGGATGGTGCGTTGTAAAGGTTCTTGTCAGCACCTCGTCCAGCTCCTCCCTGGCATCATATACAAAAAATCCCGGAAATTCCGAAATAAGTACCGGGAGGCACAGGATATTCATCACAAGGTAGTTTATCAGGTAATCCCGTCTGCCCGCCTCTTTTTCAACAAGCTTATTGTCAATGTGAACAAGGCCAAAGAGCTTTTTCCCCTCATTGACTGCAAGGTCGTAGCCCCTGAAGACGTGCCTGGTATCAAAGGTGACTACAACCATTATCATCAGCATGATAAGCATTGCATTCCTGTCAGAGAGGTCTATGTGGTCGAGCTTCTCAAGCTGATAGCCAAAGACAAGGAAAACACCGGTCAGAAAGCCAAAGATTCCCGAAAAGATCCATGCCGAAAGCTCTTTTTTGTCAGTCATCTCTTTGGTTCCTCTCAAAATGCCTCTCCATAAGGATCATGTCTTCCCTCTCCCCGTCGCTGCACAAAACGCCCGGCAGGTCGCTTGCCTTCACAAAGCCGGCATTGCTATAGCTCCTTACTGCCGGAGCATTTCGGGTAAAGGCGCGAAGGATGACTTTTTCAAGGCCCAGCTCTTCATCCGCATACTTAAGGGCAAGGACAACAACCTCGTTTCCATAGCCCCTTCCGATTGCGTCGTCCTCTCCAATGAAGACTCCGTACTCGGCGCAGCGCTTTTCTCTGTCTATATCCCTGAAATACACCGAGCCCACCGGGCGACAGTCCCTTTCATTTTCGCAGATGATAAACTGTACAACATCACCGGCCTCGACCTTATCCCTCAGCCATTTTTCATGGATTTCTTCAGTGAAATGCTCTCTAAAGACAAAGTTGTCCCTTACTCTTTTATTGTTTCTCCATCTCACTATATCCTTCGTAT
This sequence comes from Butyrivibrio sp., assembly GCA_024694565.1. Taxonomy (GTDB): domain Bacteria; phylum Bacillota; class Clostridia; order Lachnospirales; family Lachnospiraceae; genus Butyrivibrio. The sequence continues at coordinate 23,397 of JAILJR010000225.1, forward strand.
CCTCATGGGTTATAAACCTGAGGGATATCTTATTTCCTCTGACTACTATCTTATCTTCTGTCATCTCTTTCCTCTCCGATACATGTAAGCTGCGGCAGCTTACAATTCTGCTTTCAGCAGGTCCTTTGGCAAGGCTCCAATACGCCGGAACCGGAAGCTTTAAAGGAAAACTGCTGCCCTTTAAATCAAGGAAGTGTCTGTGATACCCGAATTACCGCAAAAGTATCCGCCACGACATCCACTGCATATACGCTCACGTCTCTGCCCTTTTCCCTGTAATAGTCACTTATCCACTCAAGATCACCTGACCTGTTCTGGATAATATAGACATTTGGCAAAAGAAGTGCCTCCTCCATGGCAGGCAGCCCAAAGGCTGCTGCCTTCTTATAATAAAGCGGGCTCTTTGAAGCCCAGCCTCCCATCAGGTCGTGGTTTGCGTAAGTATTGTCCACATTTTCAAACATCTTCTCCGAAAATGTCGCCTCTCCAAAATCCGCATCCTCCCCGGCTGAAACAGCGGTATAAACGTCTATGTAGTAAAAAGAGTCCCTGTGCTCATGAAAATAATCGTAAAGGGCGTCATAATGCGTCCTCATCAGCTGTCTGGAATCCAGTTCGTCACCAATGATACCGGTCTGGTTCGGAAACGAAGCTGCACCGATCAGCAGAAGAACAATCAGTGACGCAGTGACACATTTTGGACTTTTTGCCGCATTCATGATGAGAATACCAATCAGGACCGCAATCTCCATCAGGTAGAGCGGATGCGTGATGCGGATCGGGTCTCTCCCCCTTGCTATTATATAGAGCCAGAGCGTTGTCCTGCATGCAAAAAGCGTTGCAAGAAGGCCCAAAAGCAGCAGGAGCTTCTTTCTATCCCTCTCTGCCTTTGGAAAAAGTGCTGATACCACAACTCCTGCATACAATACTAAGGTGACAACATTCCACGGAAAATCAGACATTGGATACTCATAGCTCTTTTGAGCAGCAATGTGCCTTAATCTGTACAGGTACATGACCAGCGCCCCTGCCAGCTTTTTTGGAAGCGGTATCTCTTCTGTTCTCATATCCGCTGCATACTGCGCAACGGCAAAGAGAATATCAGCATTTATCTCGTCATCAAGCCCAAAGTTGTAATTGACAAGCAGCTGCTGCTCGCTTTCAGATAGCCCGATTCCATCATAAAAAGCCCGGTTTTCATCGTAATCCGGAATGTACTGAAAGTCGTAGAGCTCTGTCCTTGCATCAAAAAATCTGTTGAATTCCTTCCAGTCCGAAGGTGAATTTGCGATTCTGTGAATGCCCTGACTTAAGACTATCACAAGTGCGATCGCCACCAGAAATTCTATATAAGAAAGGATTTCCTTTCTCTCAAGCGCCCACTTTGTAAGAACAGCTACCCCCACTACGGGAAGCGTAAGGAGTAGCATCTCAGACCTTAAGAGATAGGCAATTGCGATCAGGACCGCCGAAAGAACAAGGCTCGCATCGCCCTCTTTTTTTGTCATGATCATAACTACACTTGTGGCGGAAAGAAGTCCGCAGGTGAAGGTGTACTGGACAAATAGAAAATGCGACCCGATAACTCCCAGCATGAAAAACAGAAGCATCCCCGCAAGCGACCACTTCATCAGTCTGTCTTCGATACGTGAAAGGAGCCTGTATGAAACCATAAATACACAGGCAAACTGACACGTACACAAAAAAATGCCATACCAGTCAGGGCCTATATTTATCCTGTATAAAAGAGAAATAAAGGCGCTGATAGGATACAGCATCTGTATGTTATTGCCCTCCGGAACTCCCGTATAGGCGCCGGAGAGAATATCCTTCATAAGAACATCATCATTTAGGTCAAAATAGTAATCCCCCATCAGTGCCATGAATGTCATTACAGACAGCACCAGCAAAGTTGAGATAGCTATATTCCGGACCCTGGACGATTTTGTCATATTTATCTCCGTATGTCAGCTAAACTTATAATACTCTTTAACTCTCATCACAACTTCATCGAGATCCTCATCCGTGAGCTTATAATACATGGGAAGCCTCAGGAGCCTTTCGCTCTCTCTGGTTGTGTATCTGTCCTCACCGTTAAACCTGCTGTACTTAACACCTGCCCTTGAAGAATGAAGCGGCACATAATGTGATGCAGGGAGAATGTCATTTGCAAGAAGATACTCTATAAGTCCCTTTCTCTCCTCGAAATCACGGCACTTGATATAGAACATGTGGGCGTTGTGGACGCATTCCTTCGGAACCTTCGGAAGCTCAATTATCCCTGCCTCCTCCATAGGGCGAAGCGCCTCCATGTAACGGTTGTAGTGATCCATCCTTGCAGCATTTATCTCATCCGCCATCTGAAGCTGCGCATACAGATATGCAGCATTCATATCACTCGGAAGATATGAAGAACCGGGCTGTATCCAGCTGTACTTATCAACCTTGCCAAGCTTATAGAGGGTCCTGTTCGTTCCCTTTTCCCTTATTATGATGGCATCATCCACATAGGTCTCATCCCGAAGAAGCAGCGCTCCCCCCTCGCCCATGCTGTAGTTCTTGGTCTCGTGGAAGCTGTAGTTTCCAAAGTCGCCGATTGCTCCTAGTGCCTTCCCCTTATAGGTCGACATCACACCCTGGGCAGCATCCTCAATGACAAAGAGGTTATGGCGTTTTGCAATATCCATTATGGTATCCATCTCACAGCCGATACCTGCATAATGTACAGGTACGACAGCCCTTGTCTTTTCAGTGATGGCAGCCTCAATCAGGTTCTCATCGATATTCATGGTGTCAGGTCTTATGTCCACGAATACCACTTTGGCGCCGCGAAGCACAAAGGCATTGGCAGTGGAAACAAAGGTATAAGAGGGCATTATGACCTCGTCCCCCTCCTTTATCCCACAGAGTATGGCCGCCATCTCAGTGGCATGGGTACAGGAAGTTGTAAGAAGGGCCTTTTTTACCCCTGTCTTTTTCTCAATCCACTCATTGTCCAGTGCCGTGTACGGACCATCGCCGCATATTTTCTGATTTTCGACACACTCTCTTATGTAGTCGAACTCTTTTCCCGTATAAGGCGGTACGTTAAAATTTATACGCATTGTCTAATCCTCTGCTTAATGCAGGTTCCCGAAACAGGAGCCCGTAACTCTCAATCCTTCTTTTCAAGAAAGATCTTTCTGGTAATGAAATTGTATACCATCACAACGCCTGTTGCTGCAAATTTAAAGAAATAATCCTTTGCTATATGATCGTTCATAATGGACTGAAGCCAGGGCCAGTTCCTGTAAATGAGATCATATCCCACATACAGGCAGAGCTCGTTGATGCCCATTCCAATGATACTAAGTACCAGGAAGATAACAAATTCCTTTTTGCGGCTGAGGTCCTCTTTTCTCTCAAATACGAACTTGAAGCTCAGGATATAGTTCGCTACTACCGATATGGAAAAGCCCAAAAGTCCCGAGATCAGATAGTACTGTGGAAATGCCGCCGCAATCCCGGTAGCCTCAAATATCAGGTTAGCCCCTCTGTAGATAACATAGTCGATGATGAAGCATATTACTCCAACCAGACCAAACTTTGCAATCTGTGCCATTAGCTTATTCATTGTGATCATTCCTCTCTTATAAGTGAATAAACAGTATATCTCTCGCTCTCAAAGACCTTATTATAATCATGATATGCAATATAGTCCATCAAAATATCATATTTGGCTGCCACATTCGCATATTCAGCCATATTTCTTCCGATTATCACGACCGGAAGATCTTTATTGGCGGAAATATCCATAAGCTGCTGATCAAATTTGGATACTGCGTAGCTGTCAAGGTCAGGCCAGACCGTGTCAATCCCGGGCTCCATATCAAATATGTAAGAAAGCCCCGGAACGCCCCCAAAAAGTAAGACCTTTTCGTCAAGAAGCTCCTCTTTCTTAAGCGCGCTGTAAAGCTCATCCAAAGTTCCCGCATTCTGTCCGTTTGTCACCATCTGTGACACCTTTGGTATCACGGAGCACTCGTCACGCAGCTGCCCCTCAGTTCCATCAGCAAATGCAAATCTGAAGTGGAAGATCGTCCCCTGGATCAGCAAAACGGCTATGACCATCGTTATCATCGCCTGCCATGGGAAATTCACATGTGAATCACCCAGCCTTTGCATAAGTCTTCTCATGAGCCATAAGCTCACAGGAGCAACGATAAAAAGGTTATTAAGCACCGGAAACGTATAATTGTTGCTTCCAACAGGTGTGATGAGTATGATCATGAGTGCCGCAAAGGCAAGAGTCTGCTCCTGCCTGCTGCCGTTCAGAATCCCGGCACTTCCTATCGCCGTCAGGATTATTGCAATGACAACGAACATCATGGCTGCCTGAAACATCGAATCGTAATACTGGTAATTCCTCGTAAATATTCCTCTTGCGAAGTAGAACCGGACAAGCACAATAAGCCCAATTATGTACAAAAGCTTTTTGGCCCAGATATACCTGTCCTTCTCTATAGAGAACATTGCCATCCCCGCTCCTACACAGGGTAGCATGATCAGCATGGAGGAAAGCGTCGTCCAGTAGGCATTCAATATTGAGGCAAGCATTCCACCCGCCCGGTAATCCGAAGCGCCCTCTGTCATTCCAAACAGGGACGATATCATATCAAAATATGCCCCCGCGCCATACATGACACTTATCAGAGTAAAAGGAATGAGCAGGCCAATAATATAGCCCAGCACACAGAGCCCCGTCTCCTTTAAGGTCTCAGAAAGAGTCTCCTTTGTGATAAAGCAGTAGAACCACAAAACGACTATAAATGCCGCCTCCACAATATTTGGAAAACGGACCATCACATTCAGCCCAAAACATATACCTGCAAGACACAGATACATCCCCTGCCTCTTCATGCCAAACATCCCAGCAAAAAGAAGAACTGCACCAAGGGTAAAGAAAAGGTATGTCAGGTAGTTATACAAGATAACTCTCGGACACCAGCACAGGCTCTCGGCAATAAATTCCCCGATAAAGATCATCCACCCCGGCATCCATCTCTGAAGCACATAGTAGGGAACGAGGGCAATGATGCTGATGATAAGGCTGCAGTAGATGTTCATGCCCAGCATACTCCCGGCGCCGGGAAGCTTCATGATAAGCGCTCCTGTAATGTTCCCTCCAAAGGTTGATATCGCCCACATGGGGTCTATCACGGACAGAAACTCATAGTTGGCAAGCGCATAGGTGGTATCAGATATATCAAGACCCTGATTTGCACCGATGAGCGGGTACAATAGAAGGATCACCGGAAAGATAAATCTCTCCAGAGGAGACTGAAATTTCTTTGTATTGTAGAAATAACTCCTGATACTTTTTAGCATAATTCCTCATCCAACTGCCTTATCTTTTTAAAGAGGGCGGTGTCATGAAGAGCCCTGCCCACATTGTCAAATATACATTTTCTGATCCAGTCCACAAATATTCCGGCTGCAAAAACTATCAGCACACTCCTTACTGCATGCCATAGGAAAAGCGGAACACTATCAAGCGGCACCTCTCCCAGGAAGCTCTCAAGCCAGCCTATCCATCTGTCCTTTATCTCGAGGTGCATATGCAGAAGATAGACGCCAAAGGTGAGGGGGCCCATAAATCTCACCATATCTGCGACCTTTCCCTCCCTCATCCTGTAAAACCTGAAGAAGGAAAAGAGCCCCAGCGAACCGGTCAGTGTAAAGATAAAATTAAAGTGCATCGGGACCTGTGAGTAATGAACCAGACCACCGGTCCTGTAATTAACGTAGTAAAGCACGAAGCTCATTAAAGCGATAGTAAGCGACGATAAAACAAAAACGAGAGCGCTCCTCTTTGCTGAACAAAACAGCACCACCTGATACCTTCGTATGTATGCAGCTATCAGGTAAAGACAGATAAACCATCCAAAGTCATACCCGTATCTGTCCGTCGACAGCACAACAGGCACCACGCTCTTTACCAGGCAAAACCATATTAAAAGCCCCGTTATCACAAATGAAAGCTGCTTTCTTGTCAGGTTATTTGCGGCAGCATTAAGAACCGGAGAAAGCACATACATTATGACGTAGGCAGTGACGAACCAGTAGTGCTCATCCGAAATCGGAAAAAGATACTGTACCATTTTGTACACTGAGTTTTCGCTGTGGAGCACATACGTCCCGACGATCATCATCATGATAGATATGAGAACGGTATAAAAGTAAACCGTGCATATCAGGTAAAGGAGCTTGCTTACCTTAGGGCTTTGCTTCGACATAAAAAATCCCGACAAAAGCACATAGGTATTGACTCCGGTGATTGCAAAGGACTGCGCTATGGTGGCAACTATATTCACCCCGCTCGCAGGTACGCCGTGCTGCATCAATGCTCCCGTAAAGGCATTGTAGTGCAGTGTCACGATCATAAGCATCGACACCACTCTGAGAAGCTCAAAGCCGGGATTTCTTTTTTCCTTAATCTCACCCATTCCTGATCGTTGCCTTTCCGTCCCCAATGCTGTAGATCATATCGCACTTCTCAATGGTCTGCAGCCTGTGGGCAATGATAACAAGGGTTTTTCTGCCGTGAAGACGGTTGATGGAATCCATGATGGCAGCCTCTGTGTCGTTGTCGAGAGCGGAGGTAGCCTCATCGAGGACCAGAACCTCCGGGTCCTCAAAAAGTGCCCTGGCAATACCAATCCTCTGTCTCTGTCCGCCCGAGAGACGTATGCCCCTCTCTCCTATCCTGGTGTCCAGTCCCTCAGGGAGCTCTCTTACAAAATCATCGAGTGCAGCCTCCTTCAGAGCCTGCCATACTTTATTCTCGTCGATCTCATCATCCGGAACACCGAAGGCCACATTTTTTCTTATTGTTGAGTCAGTCATAAATATGGTCTGGGGTATGTATCCGATATTCTTAAGCCACCCCTTATAATTGGTGTTTACATCCACTCCGTCAGCAAGGATCCTGCCCTTTTCCGGCTTTAGAAGTCCCAGGAGGACATCCACAATTGTTGTCTTTCCTGCGCCGCTGCTTCCCACAATGCCGACACTCTTGCCCACCGGTATCTCCATATATGCATCATCCAGGATAAGCTTTTCGGTATTGGGGTACTTGTATGTAATACCCTCCATCTTTATGGTATTCTTTACCGGCAGCTTTTCCACACTCTCCTTCCTGCGATAGCTCTCGCTGTCATAGGAGATGGAGCTGTCGTGAATCTCCGACTGAAGATTCTCGCTGACATTGTCCAAAAAGGGTTCAAAATAGGCAATCGACGTAAGATAATTGTTGATCCTGTTTGCGCTGGGAAGAAGTCTGGCTGCTGCTGCTGCCAGGACTGTAAGCTGCGGAAGGAGCGAGGTAAGGCTCGTTCCCGTTGCCATTACCGCCAGCATATATCCGACCATTCCTGCAATTGCTATAGTCTCTATAAGAAGTCTTGGAGTGGAGTTGTAAAGATTGTACTTCTGAACAGCATTCACATATCCTGCTCCGCAGTCCGCATAACCATTTATAAAGTAGTTTTCCTTGTTGGCGACCTTGATCTCTTTTATCCCTATGACTGATTCATATATCCACTTGTAGAGTCCGCTGTAATAGTCCTGGTTCTCCTGTCCCGCCTTTACCATAACAGGCTTTATGAAATACTTTATAACAAGAAGGACAATCACGAGAAGGAAAGCTATGGTGAGGGTCATCCTGGCATCCTGGCTAAGCAGAATTGCAACCAGGCACAGAAATACGATCGTTTCACTGATGAGCTGAAGGCAGCTCAGTATCAGCGCATATATATTGTTGACATCAGAGGTAATATTTCTCTGGATGACGGTCGTATCCGCATTCAGGTAATACTCATAGGGCCTTTGCATGAAATTGATCATCATGCGCCTTGAGGTGGCAAACTGATTTGTGTACACAAACCGAAGCTGCACAACATTCATAAAGTACAGAAACACATTCTTTATCACAAAGACAAGTATCAGGGAAACCATGATAAGTGCCGCCAGCTGCGTTGTGCTGCTCATATTAAAAAAGTTGTAGATTCCGGAAAGTACTGCACTGTCCTTAACCTGCTCCGGATCGATCACCACCTGCATGACAGGCGCTATCATCGCAATTCCCAGGGACTCAAGGACACCCCCTATAAGCATCAGTATGACAATGCCGACCATTTGCCCCTTCTGCTTCTTGTCGAGAAGCACATTCAGTTTGCTGTAAATCTTGCGCATCTTTAAGACCTCTTTGTTACCCTTTTGCCCGCCTCTTCATACCGCTCCGCAGATCCCTGTACAGCCAGAGCAGTCTGTAATATAAATAGAAAAAAAGCTGCGATCTCATCTGCATCCGGATGAGTTTTTTCTCCTCCGGATGAATCTTCTGAAGGTAATAGGGGTTTTCCTGAAAATCCGGAAAAGTATCCTTCATCTCTCTCCCCAGCTTTTTTGTGAAGCTGTAGCACCCCTTAAATCTATACTTTTTTGGCATGGCGGAGAAAAGAGTATTTACATAGAACAGAACTGTAAACTGAAACTCGATCTCCTGCCTGTAATCATCAAAATATCCGTTGTCCCTGGCCTCACTGACTATCATCCTTCCGGCTGTCATTCTGTCCTCAAGGTTCTTCCTGGATATACTGTGAACAGTTGAGGTGTCATGCTGGTAGTAGTAGTAAAGAGGCTCCGGAATGTATTCAAAGTGCTTAGAACGTATCATCCAGGTATTGCTGACCGCGTTGTCCTCATAAAAGATATGCTCAGGAAACACATCAACCCTGTTGCTGCTGCCCGGCTTATAATCTCCAAGGATCAGCTCCCTTCTGTATACCTTTACCACAAGACTCCCGGTTTCTATAAGAAGCTTTTTGTACCGCTCCCTGTCCATGACACCGGTCTGCTCCTTGTTGTTGTTGTGAACTATCTCCCCCACCTTCATGCTGTGCTCAAAGGTCAGATTGTAGTCACATCCCACCATATCAGCGCCGGTCTCTTCTGCCTTTCCAAGAAGCCTTTCATAGTAGTCTGGTGCCACCCAGTCATCAGAATCTATAAATCCAATCCACTCGCCCTCTGCTATGGCAAGTCCAAGGTTCTTGGCTCCGCCCTGATGCCTGTTGATATCCGAGTATATGGGAATTAGCCTTCCGGGATATTCTTCACCGTAGCGCTTAAGTATTTGAGCAGAATCGTCTGTCGATGCATCATCAACTGCTATTATCTCATAGTCTCCGGGGTCAATCGTCTGATTTAACAGACTATCCAGGCAGTATTTTAGTTTTCCGTCCCGGGCCATATTGTATACCGGCACTATGACGCTAAGCTTCTTCATTCTTCCGCTCCATGTCACTACAACAAAGGAAGCATCTGCTCCCAAAAGACCAGGTGCTTCCAAAATGTCTTTCTCCTCTATAAACACCGTTTTATCTGACTCAGTCTGATCGGAATGGATACTTGTAAGCACCCAAAGTACGTACGCTAACGGTATCCTGCTCTCTTGTCAGTGGATCTCTGCCTCATGAAGTCTGTTTCTTATCTCCTCAACGCTCATCCACTGTGAATTGTTGCCGGAGCTGTAGTAGAATCCATCCGGGACTCTCTTTGCAGAAGGATCCGGAGCCTGTCTCTCGTTGAATATCACCTGCGGATATACTATGAAATGCTTGTCAAACTCATAGGTAAAAGGTGCATCCTCTGTGGTCACCATTATCTCGTCAAGCTTCTCACCGGGGCGGATACCTACCTCGACAGTCTTAATTCCCGGGCACATGGCCTCAGCCAGATCCTTTACATGGAAGGACGGGATCTTGCTGATGAAGGTCTCTCCTCCGTTTGACTCAGCAAGTGCCTTGAGTACCAGTTCAACACCTTCCGGAAGGCTGATCCAGAACCTTGTCATGCGGTAATCTGTGATAGGCAGCTCCTTCTCTCCCTTTTCAATAAGGCTCCGGAAGAATGGAATGATGGAGCCGCGGCTTCCTGCCACATTGCCGTAGCGGACAATTGAGAAATTTATGTCCTTGGCTCCCGCATAGGCATTGGCTGCGATGAAGAGCTTGTCGGAAACCATCTTGGTTGCGCCGTAGAGGTTGACGGGGTTAACCGCCTTGTCTGTAGAGAGTGCAACTATCCTCTTTACTCCTGTATTAAGAGCAGCATTTATTACGTTCTGTGCTCCTGTTATATTAGTCTTGATAGCCTCATCGGGGTTGTACTCACAGGCCGGAACCTGCTTAAGGGCTGCAGCGTGAACAATATAATCCACATTTTCGCAGGCTCTCTCAAGTCTGGCTCCATCCCTCACATCGCCGATAAAGAATCTCATCTTGTCAGCGTTATCTCTGTATATCTGCTCATTGGACATGGTGAACTGCTTGTACTCATCTCTGGAGTAAACTATGAGCTTTTTGGGTTTATAATTGTCAAGCACATACTTGGTGAAGCTATGGCCAAAAGAGCCTGTACCTCCTGTCACAAGTATCGTCTTGCCATCAATCATTGATCTTTCCATTATTCCGTCTCCATGTATTGCGTTATTAGAATTTTGCACTTTTCATTCATTATGCCCCAAAGGGGGGAATTTCGCAAGTAAGATTGTTGCGAGCCTGACGTTACAGTTCAGTTGTCAGCCGTGGCAGGCCGCCGCAAGCAAAAGTCTGCCCGGGGGACGCTCTCGCTCTGTGAAAAACGTAACGGTACTAAGCGACCAAAGTACGGTCGCTAAGTACCGACGTTTTTCAAAGCTCCCCGGCTCAGCCTTTCACTTGCTTTGGCCTGCCACGGCTGACAACTGAATTGTAACTGTGTATCGAAACAGTATGCATTGTGTCATCCCGGTTTTATCAATAGACCAGATAAACAATACAATTTCTTAATTCAGTTGATCTCATATGATGTCCACATATCCTCGGTGAATTTGACAGTCATAGATGTCAGGTTTTTGCAGCTGGTCGTCAGGTTCTTAAAGGCTTCGGACTGGAGGTCGTTGTCGGCGGCGTAGAGGATTATTTTGGTGGCTGAGGTTACGTCCGGGTCTGTCAGGGGGGCAAGGTTTTCTTCATCCATGTAGAAGACTTTGGGGTACTGAAGGAGTTCGTTGGTAAGGCGCCACACATTTTGGGGAGTTGCAGGATTGAACATTACTACGGCCACCTCGCCTGAGTTTTCTGCTGCGTAGGCTGTTTTTTCCTTGTCCTCAGGGTAGAGGAAGAGGACACGGTGGTCGTAGATGTGACCCTTCAGGAGGAGTGCTATGATCACGGCGGCGAAGATGTAGCGAAATCCCATGTTGTCAAAGTCCTTAAGGACATAGTAGGCGTCTTCAAGGATCAGGAAGATCAAAAGGCCGTAGATCGGCATCTCGTAGCGGTTTGAGGCTGCGCCGACAAGAAGAGCCGATTTGGAGGTCAGAAGAAAGTATCCCAAAGCTGCAAAGATCAGGATAAGCCATTTGTAAGACATCTCCCGTCCCTTTTCACGCTTTCTGTTTCTTGCAGTCATCTTAAGAAGGATTCCGACAAGAAGAAGAAAGAACACCGCAACCAGTCCTCCGCCAAAGACAAAGTCGTTTAAAAGTCCTGTGAAGAATGCAATTCTCATCCAGGTACTCCCAAAATCAAAGAGACTCCCGGCAGCATCTCCTCCTCTGTAGCCTCCGAACATGTGTGAGAGCGCTGACGGATAGGTTATGATGGCAAGCCCCAGGCTCAGTGCGCAGGAAAAGACGTACACAGCCGTAAATCTTATGTCTTTTCTGATAAACAGAAGATATACAAAGCAGCCAAACCCTATGCTCACAAAGAAGAATATATAGAAATACTGGATGAGAAAGCCCAGATATGAACAGGCCATTATTGGAAGAAGGGCTGTCAGAAACAGCTTCCTGTAATCTTTTGTGCCGCTGTCATAGAGCCTTAGGAGACGCACATGAAAAAATGCACAGGCAAATATAGCCGCAGAGAGCCATGCGTACATCCTGATGAGCATATTGCAGGAAACTGTCTGCGGATTTAGTCCCCAGAAGATAAGAGTCAGCAGCTCTACCCACAAAGGGGCCTCAAGCTCCTTCATAATTAGGGCAAAGAATAAAAACGAAATCGCAAAGGCGATAAGGTTTGTGATAATCCCGGTCCACTTGGTGAACACACCCGGCACAAAGCTGCATATGGTATGAAACACAAAATAATAGAAGGGCGGATGCACATCCCAGGACTGCACAAGCTTCACAAGGCCGTAGTTAAAGCCCTCACCCTCCCTGACCACAAACTCATCCAAAACAGTCTGTCTGTCCTGCCATTCCCTGTCAGGCTGATACAGGCCAAGGCTTCTGTTTGTTGAGTAGTAGGTGTAATACTCATCCTCATGGAAGCCCTGCTTCAGAGTCCCGTAATATATGCTCAGCAAAAGAGCTGCTATAAAGATAAGTGAAAATAGATATTTTTTCATTTTCTATAAACCCCTTAGGCGTGCATGCATGCTCCTTACAAATCTCGGGCAGGGAGCAAGGATCAAAAGATATGCCTTCTGCTTTCCTGAAAGATATCTGTTTTTTATGATCTTAATAAGGTTTTGTCTTATATTCCTCACAACCCCAAGGTAGAACTCATTATCGGCTCTCATTTTCGATACCGGAATATGCAGGAGATAATCGAGCCTCTGAACATATCCAAAGCGCTCCGCGATTTCCAAAAGTTCAGGGTGGTTTTCTCTTACAAGGCTCAGGGCGATGTCAGCGTTTCTCACAATATCCGTAAATACCGGAGGAAAATAGTCCCTGTCCTCCTTATTCTTTCTGGAGTTGCTTCCCGTGCGGTAAAAGACATGATAGTACTGCTGCGGCAGTATCACAAGCCTGTTTACCTTTTCCAGCATGTGTATCATCAGGTAAAAGTCTTCGTTGAGCTCCCCCTCCGGAAATCGCATATCCTCTGTAAAAAGACTCCTCTTTGTCAGCTTTGTACAAAAGGATGCATCGCCGGTGTGCATAAGAAGGCTCCTTAAATGAACTGAAGGCTGGACAATCATCTCTCTTTCAGGGGGAGTCACAACATCCGGAAGCTTTTCTCCGTTTTCTGCGATCTCATCCCTTGATATCTGAACCATATCGGCATCATTTAAAACAGCTGCCTGCACCAGTGCCGAGTACATCCCAACGGAAACATAGTCATCGCTGTCAACAAAGCCAACGTACTCTCCTGTAGCGGCTTCAAGCCCTGCGTTTCTTGCACTGCTGCTTCCCCCGTTTTTCTTGTGGATCACCTTGAGATTCGGATATAATTTCGCAAGCTCATCCGCAATCCCCGACGTGTTGTCATTAGATCCGTCATCCACCAGGATGATCTCCAAAAGCTCCCCGGGATAGTCCTGACCGGCTACAGAGGCAACGCATTTTTTTATCAGCCCTTCGACGTTGTAGGCTGGAATTATTACTGAAATTGTAGGTTTGTTATCCGGCATCCGTCAGCTCCTTTTTATCCATCTGCGCCATAAGGTCATGCCCAACACAGGCTATGACAACGAACATAATAATTGTCAGCGGCCAGATATCCCTGACCGGGGATCCAAAGAGAAACCTTGAGTAGGTCACTATCGACATGCACTGAAGTACAGCGCAGATGATGAGTCTATTATATCTTGTAACACCGTATACTGCTGCAAGCATCTCGGGAAGGTAGCCATATCTCTCGTGCATGACCGGAAGAACAAAAAGGCAAAGAAGCGACGAAAGGATCACCAGTGTCAGCATATACTCCCTCGTGATCTCAAAATGTCTGTTCCATATATAATAAGCAAGAAACCCCATCACCGCGATAGCAGCAATGAGCCCCGCAGATATGATCATCTTCCTTGTTTCGACCTTCAGACTTGATGAAATAAAGGTGTAAATGCTCGGATAATTCATCGAGAGCATTGTATAGGTATTCGCCTGTTTAAGATATATTGACAGAAGCTCCGCAGGTCTTCTGCCTGCAATCATGGCAGGTATCATGGTGCAAAAAATCGTCACCGGAACAAGGTATATCTTCTTTAAACTAAGCCTCCCCTTCATCCACATGATCACGTAGAAGGGCAGAATGAAAACCGCCTGCTGCTTAAAGCTGTATGCAAGGGCAAAATAGATATACGTCCGGGCTTCCCTTCCCCTTAAGTAGCTCAGGAACGAGAGCATTATAAAAGCCACATAAACCGAGTCGCACTGAGCCCAGGCAGCGCTGTTTAAGACAGCTGTCGGCAGAAATGAAGCTATGCCGAAGGCCATCAGGGCCCTGGAGACATCATTATCGCTGACAATAAATGCTATCCTCATCGCTGTGATGCTGCAGACAATGTCAAAGATCACAGAGACCCACTTTATAAGGTAGATATCACTTGCAAACCGCCCCAGGTAATGAAGCAGGACGATAATATACTGATACATACACCCGTAATTGATTGTGCTGTTCTCCGACTTTCCGGGGACAATACCAAGGTATTGCAGGCCCCCCGCCCTGTGGCACTCATCCATCCAGTGCGAGAGAAAATAATAATAATCTCCGGACACAAGATCAAGAAATGGGAGCCTTACCGCTATCGCAAGCCCCAAAATCACACAAAAAAAGAACAGGTCTATTGCCCTGATCGATACATCCCGTATTTTTATTTCGTATTTCGCCAGTTCATCAAACATCTCTCTACTCCAGGCGATTCTTTTCCTGCATGGACCGCAAAAATCCCGGGGCCTTTATTACCTCCGCCCTGCTCACAGGACCCTCCAATGCCTCCGAAGGCTTATCGCCCTTCAGCCACTGTCTGCAGAACCTCACGAACTCACCGGCAGCGTTTTTTGCATTCCACAGCCCGCCTATAGTTTTCCTTGCACAGCTGCCAAATTCTGCTATTTTCTCCTGATTTGCAAAAAGGAACAGTACCTTGTTCTCAAAATCCTTGTATCTGCCATCCCTGTAAATGAGGCCGTTCTCCATGTCATTTATGAGAAAGGGTACACAGCCGGCTTCACCTGATGCCACGACACAGCACCCTGACTGCATCGCTTCATTGACGACCGCGCCCCAGCCCTCGAGATAATTGCTTGTGAAAAGAAAGATATCGGCAGCTGCCATATGTGATGACACTTCCCTTGGAGAAAGAGACCCCGTAAATGTCACAAATTCATCAAGGGAGTTATTTTTAACTTCACTTTCAAGCTCCTGACGCAGCTCTCCGTCTCCAACCATATCAAGCCGGAAGTCAAATCCACAATCTCTTAGCTTTTTTGCCAGCCTGATCGCAAATTCCGGATGCTTTAAGGTTATCATCCTGCCGGCCCAGCACAGCTTTACTCTCTTTACTGCAGAAGGCCTTTCCTTAGCACATCCCACGTCATAAGCCTCAGGGAAATATCCCCATTTGAGCTTCCTTCCGGGGTAAGCGCCAATTATTTCAAAATCCGAGGCAACATATGCCCCGACACAGAGAAGATACACCGGCTTGTCCTTGAACCTTACATGCTCCCTTATCTTATTCGCTCTGCCCCTTGGGCTTATTGATTTCCACTGTCCCTCTCTGTAGATCCTCTCACTCACGCAAAAGGAGAGCCTTCCGGAATTAAACCTTTCCTCTCTGAGGTCCTGTGCAATGCCTTCCGTCCAGCCAAACATCACCACATCGCTGTTTAAAATAAGGTCTTTCGCCCGCTCCTCTTCCTCGTAGTACAGGACAAGAAAGTCCATGGCAGTCATGTCCACCGACCACCCCATGCTCACTCTCTTTTCTTCCATGGGCATGGTCTGTATAAAGAAAAACTCTATATCACCGCCGATACTGCTCATCGCCCTGCAGAAGGGCAGCTGATGATGATTTATGTAATTTGATACAAAGGTTATCCTCAACTTCTGCTTACTTCCCCTCGTCAATCGTCCTGTAAATTTCCATCAGCCTTTCATAATTGGCATCCGCATCGTGGGTGATACGGGCATGCTCCCTCGCGTTATCACCATAGACTGCAGCTATTACCGGCTCATCCCAGATCTGCAATATGGCCTTCTTCAGTTCCTCCGGGTTTCCTTTTTCAAAAAGGACACCGTCCCTTTTATCAGTCAGCATATCAGGTATGCCGCCAACCTTCGCTGCGACTGCCGGCACACCCAGAAGCATTGCTTCTCCCAGTGAATTGGGGGAATTCTCCAGCACCGAGGGACAGAGAAAAATGCTGCTCTTTAAGAACCGCTCCTTCATCTGAAGATCATCAAGGCTTCCGGTCATCGTCACGAAGCTTTTAAGCTTCCCACGGCGTATCAGCTTCTTAATATACTTTGCATAGGCACTCGCCCTAAGGAAATACGGATATCTGCTCTTTCCTTTTCCTATTATGTTGTTGCCCGCAACATACAGATGCGCATCCGGGTATTTCTCAATAAGTCCCGGAAGGGCCTCAAGAACAAAATGAAATCCCTTCAGCGGATAGTCACCCTGTGACAGGAATATGCTGTGCGGCTCTGCTTCCTTTTCATCCCAGTGCCCCTCATAAAAGCATGGGCGCATGGTTTCATTCATGGAAAAATATCTGGCATCAGGATTGATTTTTGCAGTCTCCTGCCTGTCAAAGGCAGTCCTTCCGGTGATATTGCCGGTGAGCCTTATTGCCTCTTTTTCGTGCTCCGCTCTCAGCCTGTATTTCTCCTGCTGCTGCAAAAGGCTGTCTTTTTTAAGTATGTCCCTGAAGGTAGCCGATCTTTGAACAGCTCCCGGGAGTCCTGCCATATACTCATCCGCAATAACGCTGCATATTCCCTGGATCCCCAGAAGAGTCCTCGAAGGAGTTCCAAAGCTTTTCAACATTGCAAGAGCGTGTGGAAACTCAGTTCCGAATATATGTACAATATCGGGTTTAAAGACATCCAATATCTCATGAAAGCGATTTTCAAGCGTTTCATCATAGACCTCCGGATGCTCAAGGTCCTCCGAAAATCCATAATAGGTTATTCCATCAATTGCTTCTTTTGATACTGCTATCTCACCCGCAGCAGGAAAGCATACCCCCAGAGTGATAGCCTCATCTGTATCCTTCCCCTGAATCACTCTGGAAAGACACCCCGAAAGCCACCCCTCCCTGACAGAGCATTCAATTCCATGGGGCTTTGCATAAGCCGGAAGCATTATATTACACAGCCATAATACTCTCACAAGAGTCTGCTCCTTTGTTCGTTTGTTGGAATGCGGTATGAGTTGCCCGGCAAAAGCTCACCGGTCCGGCTACGGCTGTGCATATTGTACAATCACTTCGGGCACGCTTTCGCTCCTTTCGCTTCGTAGCGGTACTAAGTCACCAAAATACGGTGCCTTAGTACCGACGAGCTCATAGGGTCTCTCAGCTGCTTGTGCAATATGCACAGCCGGAGCTGACCTTGCGAGCTTTTGTCGGACAAATCATAGTGTATTGACAACTTATTTTTTTAATGAGTAAATCGCATTCTTCAGGGCATTGTAGGCACCTGAAGTGAGCTTGTTGGACGATATCACAGCGCGAAGCGGTGCCAGCGTCAGCGCGCGAAGAAGGTCATATTTCCTGATCTGGCTCTCCGGAAGATACATTCTGATGATCTCCCGCCGCTCCTGTTCCGAAATCCGCTTATTCTTGTCAGAAAAGCCTCCGCCCTCGTAATCAGCGATTACAACAGGCATATATACCGTCTCTGCCTTCTCCTTATAAAAGCACCGGAGGAACTGCTCGTAGTCTGCCCTGACCTTGTACTTCACCTCAAACGGGTTTCTGTATATAAGCCGTTCGTCGTAAAAACAGGACTGGTGATACGGAATATTCCTGTAGCAGGCATGGTCATCTATCCTTGGATTGGATGCCACCCTGCTGCCCGCTGACCTGTCAAATATGTCGCCGTAATAAATTGCCGGAAGCGTGGTGCCCTCTTTAGCGTTCCTTTCTGCGATTATTCTGTGGACATCCATCAGAACGTTTTCGTTTTCAAAATAATCACCGCAGTTGAGGAAGTAGATGTAAGAGGGATTCTCTCCCGGGCGCCAGAGCTTCACCTCTTCTGCATCTGACAGATTCCGGGCAGCCGATATATACTCTTTAGCCTTGTCACGCACCAAAGAAGTGGCAATGTTCATCGCATGGTAGATTCCATTGTCACAGCCCTCGCTGAGAATTATCTTCTTTTGAAAGATATCATCTGCAGAGCCTGCATCAAAGGTCTTTTTCAGCTTCTCGATGGAACCGTCGGTTGACAACCCGTCCTTAACCACCACCTGATAGTCCGAAAAAGTCTGTGACCTGATGCTCTCTACCGTCTTTATCAACCTGTCCCCGGCATTATATGTAACTACGATGATCACAAAAAAAGGCTTGTTCATTTAATGGTCTTCCCATGTCTTACGCCGCCTGCCAGTATGGCAAAGCTTCGTAAGAGCCCTTTCTCTTTGCACATGATATTCCTGTTTTTATAAAGATACCTAAAGCCAAAGATAAGTGCCATCCTTCCGTAGAGGAAATGATACAGCACCCCTCTGTCGTAAAAGAACTTGTCTGTATAGCCCTTGAACCAGGTGGACTCGCTCTCCTTCTCACTGCCCAAAAACACAGTCGTTCTGTAAACAGCAAGCCCCGCCTTCAGGCAGTCGTGAAGAAACAGGGAATCCTCTCCGTTCATGTAAGGCGCTCCGCCCCCAAACAGAAGAGAGAACTTTATCCCCTTCTCCATTATCTTTTCACGCCTGCAGCAGATGGAATATGCCGCATATCTTCCGTAGTTGTACCACGAAACCCTGTCGAAATCCTCATTCCAGTAGGTCTCTCTGCCGCGCTGTGCCTTGACATTGAAAAGAAGTATATCCGCCTCGGGATGAGCATCAAATTCGTTCAGTATCCTCCCGGCATAGCCTCTGTCGTAGACAATATCATCGTCCCCAAACTGGATTATCTCTCCATCAGCATGCTCCAGCGCTGTATTCCTTGATAAGCCTACTCCCTTTTCCCTTCTGTTGTAAATCCTGACGTTGTGACCGTGATGCTCAAGGCTCTTTTCCCCATCCTTGATCCCCGGGTGTGTCCTCGAGCCGATCAGCTGATTTACAATAATAGCATCGGACTCAATCCCCATAGCTCCGGGAAGAAGCTCCGGAACCTTGTTAACCGATGAAATAAGTATCTGCAACCTGTTGTCTGCCATTTGTATCCCCACAATACTTTTATTATTTCTTTTGAGCTGTTGTCTGGTCGTCCTCAATTCCCTCCGTGCTGTCCGGTGTAAAGAGTATCTTGACGGTAAGTAGCATGAGCTTGATATCAAGCCAGACTGAATAGTTCTCTATATATGTAAGGTCGAGCTTGAGCTTGTCATATGGCGTTGTGTTGTACTTGCCATAGACCTGCGCATAGCCGGCAAGTCCCGCCTTGACCCTTGTCCTGAATGCAAACTCAGGCATCTCGTTCATGTACTGTTCTACGATCTCAGGGCGTTCAGGTCTGGGTCCGATAAAGGACATGTCGCCTTTGAGAATGTTAAAAAGCTGAGGCAGCTCATCAATCCTGCAGGATCTTATGATCTTTCCAACCGGTGTGATCCTGCTGTCATTCTTGGATGCAAGCCTTGCAACTCCATCCTTTTCTGCATCCACCCTCATGCTCCGAAACTTCATTATCTTAAACTGCCTTTTTCTCCATGTACACCTTACCTGCTTGTACAGCACCGGCCCCTTGTCATAGGATTTTATCGCAATTGCCGTGACAAGCATAATGGGAGAAGTGAGGATGATGAGTAATATGGACAAAACGATGTCCATAGTTCTCTTGATCGCTCTCTGCTCAATCTTTATGGAATACTCGCGGAGAAGCAGTACCGGTGTATCAAACAGATGAAGCTGGTCCGATCCCTTGAGCAGAACATCGGTTATCTTTGGCATCACGTAAATCCTGATATGATTGCCATAGCAGTATTTTACCAGACCGTTCCTGAACTGACTGGGAACGTCCCAGATGACAACTCCGTCGTAGTTCCCGAGACACTCCTTGTAGATCGCATCAATCCCCTCGGAAATATTCATCTTCTTCACGATGCGGTACTTGTCTCTTCTTGTATCAAACTTCCTCTCAATGTCATCCACAGGATATATGCCGCTGACAAGCAGAAGATTCCTTGGCTTGAAAATGTGCATATATATGGCATTGGTCACATGTGCCCACAGAAAGGATATCAAAAGCTGCAGTAGGAACACCTCTACTATCGGCATAACAGGAACCAGCCAGTTATTTAAAAGGGCAATCTGAAAGTAGGAAATAAAATTTACCATAAACAACGCAAAGATCTGTGAGAAAAAGACGTCGTTTGGTTTAAGATACCCTATCTTCAGGCCGCCATATGTATTTGAGAAAAAAAGGAGCAGGATAAAATAGATCGCCAGGATAAGCAGATGACCACGGAAATAGAGCTTAAGACCATTTCCAAGCTCGTATCCGTCAATACTTATTCTCGGCTTTGAGACTTCCGGGTAATAAACGTTAAACCAGAACCATGCATAGACCGCTGTCTGCATCGCCAGTCCAACAAATCCCAGAAAAAGCACAAGGATTCTCTTCTTCGATTCTCTTCGTTTCATACCTAACCCCGGGCGTTCACAGCCTACGCAAAGTCGCTCTGACAGCCCACCCTCCAAAATAAAATAGTGATTGCAAGATTGACAGATCTGCTATGTTTCTGTAAAGAAACCATATCCTTCTGAGAGCTTCAATCTTATTTGATGAAAGAGACTTCCCGGGTCTCCTGTAAATCGCCAGATTCTCATCCAGGCCATATGCCAGATATCCGCTCTTTAATATCCGCCACCAGGTCGCCGTGTCCTCACTTGGCACCTGCGGCATATGGATTATCCCCAGATCGATCTTCTCCGTGTCAAACATCACAGTGGTTGTAAAGATAATTGTTCTCGATAAAGCCTTTTTAAAATTCAGGATCTTAGGCACATGTACTATCTTGCCTGTGGGATTTGCATTCTCATCTCCGAATTCATATGAGTGAAAGGAAAAGGCCGCCCCGGTCTGCTCCATAAAAGCCACCTGCTTCTCAAGCTTGTCCTTCATCCAGACGTCGTCTGCGTCGAGAAAGGCGATGTACCTCCCTGAGGATGCATCAATCCCCCGGTTTCTCGCAGCTGCCGCCCCCTTGTTCCCCTTGTTCCTGATAAGTCTTATTCGTTTTCTCTGTCTCCTTATTATCTTCTCAATGAGCTGAACACTTCCATCCCTGGAACCGTCATCGACGAGTATCAGCTCCCAGTCCCTGTAGGTCTGGTTACTTACCATCTGTATTGTATTTTCAATATATGCAGCCGCATTGTAAACCGGCACTATGATACTTACCATCATATCTCCTCTTTGACAATGTACATTGGTCGCCTCTTGACCTCCAGGTAGGTCTTGGACAGATACTGCCCCACTATTCCTATGCAGAAAAGCTGCACCCCGGCTACAAGCAGTATGATACAAACAAGTGACGGCCATCCGCCCGTGGGATCACCGTACAGAGTCTTTCTGACGATAGTAAAAATGATTCCAAGAAATGCCGCAAGACAAAAGAAAAGTCCCATTATGGAGGCTATTGCCATAGGTGCCTCGGAAAACGCCACAATTCCGTCAAGCGCATATATCATCAGCTTCCAGAACGACCACTTTGTCTCGCCCTTCATTCTCTCAACATTTTCAAACTCTATCCACTTGGTGTCAAAGCCCACCCATCCGAAAATACCTTTTGAAAACCTGTTGTACTCCTTAACAGAGAGTACCGCGTCAACAAACTGCCTTGTCATCATGCGGTAATCCCTGGCTCCGTCAACAATTTCCGCACTTGATATCCTGTTGATGAGCTTGTAAAAACATCTTGCAAAAAAAGATCTTATGGGCGGCTCACCCTTTCTGTCCACTCTCCTCGTGGCTGCACTGTCATATCCTTCGACAGTGATCGCTTCATAAAGCTTTGGCAAAAGAGCAGGCGGATCCTGAAGGTCGCAGTCCATTATGACTACATAGTCTCCCTTTGCGCTGCTAAGCCCGGCATAGATAGCTGCCTCTTTTCCAAAGTTTCTGGAAAAACTGATGAGGTGTACTCTCTGATCCGTCGCAGCAAGCTCCTTCACCCTCAGTACCGTCTCATCCTTAGATCCGTCATTTATAAAATAAACCTCTATCTCAACATCCCTGTCCTTAAAATACTGCCCGTTCTTCATGAGCTCGGTATAAAAATCAGAAATATTCTCCTGCTCATTATAACATGGCACAATCACAGAAAGCTTTTTCATGTAAACAAATCCCCTAACCGCGGTATTCTTTGCTGCAACCTCAAAAATACGCATTTCTACTCAATATTTTACACTTAAAGGCACTTTCTTTCAACGTCGCAAAATTTCCCGGGCAACTAAGCTGCCGGTCAGTGCGGTGGGCTGATATTACATTCAAGATTTCTGACATTTGCCGGCCAGCCTGTTCCGGCTGGCTGGAAACTTAATTGTAACCGGAAAAAAGTCAAAGGAACTGACGTCCTGACTGGTGGATTAATATTTGAATATATAGTAAAGTATGAGGGAACAAATATGCAAATTTTGTAAGGAGAATTCTTCATGAATAAAAAAGCACTTATAACCGGTATCACCGGGCAGGATGGTTCTTACCTGGCTGAGTTCCTTTTGGAAAAGGGGTATGACGTTCATGGTATTATCAGAAGATCCTCTGTGGATTACAGGGAGAGGATTGCTCACCTTGAAGGGCAGCCACATTTCCACCTGCACTATGGAGATATGGGCGATTCAATGAGTATACTGGGCGTCGTATCAAAGGTAAGGCCTGATGAGATCTACAATCTGGCTGCACAGTCCCATGTCCAGGTATCCTTTGACTCCCCGGAATTCACGGCTGATGTTGACGCGACGGGAGTCCTTAGAGTTCTTGAAGCTGTAAGGCTCACAGGACTTGCAGATACATGCCGCATCTATCAGGCATCCACCTCTGAGCTCTATGGAAAGGTAGAGGAAGTGCCTCAGAATGAAAAGACACCATTCCACCCCTACAGTCCCTATGCAGTCGCCAAGCTCTACGGATTCTGGATTGTCAAGGAATACAGGGAAGCCTACAACATGTTCTGCTGCTCGGGTATTCTTTTCAACCACGAGTCAGAAAGAAGAGGCGAGACCTTTGTGACCAGAAAGATCACTCTTGCGGCATCGAGAATTGCCCAGGGCAAGCAGGACAAGCTTTATCTCGGGAACCTGAGCAGTCTTCGCGACTGGGGCTACGCCAAGGATTATGTAGAGTGCATGTGGCTCATACTCCAGAATGACAAGCCCGATGATTTTGTAATTGCAACCGGCGTTCAGCACTCCGTAAGGGAATTTGCCCAGCTGGCATTCCACTACGCCGGAATAGAGCTTGAATTTAAGGGAGAGGGAGCAGAGGAAGTAGGAATAGACAAGGCCACAGGAAGAGTCCTCATAGAGGTTTCCCCTGATTTCTACAGACCTACTGATGTTGTCAATCTCTGGGGCGATCCCACAAAGGCAAAAGAACAGCTCCACTGGAATCCTCAGTCAACCTCTTTTGAAGATCTTGTAAGGATAATGGTTGAGCACGACATGGCCAAGGTTGCCGTTGAAAGGGCAAATGAGCATGTTAAGTTTAATCTTGAGGAGTTCCTTGAAAAAGGTATCGATAAATAAAATACCCGCAGGGAACATGTCAATTATCAGGATAAGAAGGAAACTGTTATGGAAAAGAATGCGAAAATATATGTGGCAGGCCACCGCGGTATGGTTGGTTCTGCAATAGTCAGAGAGCTTAAGAAGAACGGATACAACAACATTATCACAAGAACCCACAAGGAGCTTGACCTTATAAGGCAGGATCAGGTTGAAAACTTCTTTGCAGAACAAAAGCCTGAATATGTCTTTCTCGCAGCTGCAAAGGTCGGAGGCATAATGGGTAATTCACAGGCTCTTGCCGACTTCATGTACGAGAACATGACACTTGAGATGAATGTTATCAATTCTGCCTGGAAAAACGGCTGCAAAAAGCTTGAGTTTCTTGGTTCATCATGCATATATCCGAGGATGGCTCCGCAGCCTATGAAAGAGAACTGCCTGCTCACCTCTGAGCTCGAAAAGACCAACGAAGCCTATGCACTTGCCAAGATATCAGGATTAAAGTACTGCGAATACCTAAACCGCCAGTACGGAACCGACTATATCTCAGTCATGCCAACTAACCTATACGGTCCCAACGACAACTACCACCCGACTCACTCCCATGTTCTTCCTGCCCTCATCCGAAGGTTCCATGAAGCCAAGGAGGCAAATCTTCCCTACGTTACCTGTTGGGGAGACGGAAGTCCACTGCGCGAATTCCTCTATGTTGATGACCTTGCAAACCTCTGTGTCTTCCTGATGAACAACTATAGCGGAAACGAGACAGTAAATGCGGGAACAGGAAAAGAGATCACCATCAAGGATCTCACTGCCAAGGTTGCGAAGATCATCGGCTACACCGGAGAGATCAGATGGGATCCCAACAAGCCCAACGGTACTCCCCGAAAGCTCCTCGACGTCTCAAAAGCGAAGTCTCTCGGATGGACCTACTCCACAGAGCTTGACGACGGAATCCGCCTCGCATACAAGGACTTTTTGAGTAATCCTATGAGAGCCGAACGATAGAGTTGAATTGAATCGAATTATTAAATCCGGCCAGACATAATGCACAAGTGCCTCGGGGACGCTTTCGCTCCTTTCGCTTCGTAGCGGTACTAAGGTACCAAAGTACGGTGCCTTAGTACCGCTACGAAGCACAACTGAGCGAGAGCGTCCCCGAAGCGCTTGTACACATACACGGCCAAAGCCCTCCTGAGACTTTTGCCCCGTATCATTCACTATCTACCATCCTGAATCCATCAGTTATTTTTTCTCCGATGAGCTCAACCTCGCCGACCAGATCGTGGGTAGCTGCAGGAAACGGATAGTAGCCAATGCGGTCTCCTTCATCCGGGTAGTAGATTATTACATCCTTACCAAGGCTAAAACCGCTGTAAGCGTACTCCCCGTAGTCCTGCTGGCCAACAAGGTACTGCGGATTAAACTTGTGGACGTCTTCCAGCACAAGGATTGCACATTTATAGAAGCACCAGATACAGATGATTGCCATCACTGCCTTTATTACCGCTCTTTTTGCCTTCTCCGAAATACGGTTATAGATCACTATGAAGAGTCTTCCGATAATTACCGCAGGAGTCAGAAAGACATAGACCACTCCGTATCTTATGAGAGGAGCACTGAAAAACCAGAATAGAAGACACCCGATAAGGGTTGCTCCTATAGTCAGAAAATCTGCATGTCCAAGCATACTTCGCCTGCTTAAGTCAAATATCTTTGACTCACCATGGCTATGAAGCTTCCCGTACTTCTTCCCCGTCATTACATAAATAAAATACCCGAGGTATGCCAGATAAATAAACACTGAGACAATGCACAATATGAGCATGATCCTGTTAAGGCCTGTGATGCTGCCGAACCAGTTCGGCACCCACTCTGAAAAACTCACATGACCATAGGCTGCAACATCGTTGTAGCCTCTTCCAAATGTCCTGATTTCCAGTGCATCATATTCCGCAAGACCTTTTGGTATCTTCCAAGGGGTATAGAAAAAATCAAGAAATGTCACCGGATATAGTATCCATCCTGCTATTATCACATTTCTTGCAAGAAACGGAACTGCTATCACAAACGCCAAAAGGACCGATATCCAGAAGGCTTTTGTCTTTTCTTTTGTCTTGCGGTGCAATAGCTTGAAAATGGGAATTGCTGAAAGAAGGATCATCGGCGATGCCGAAAGCTTTATAGTGATCGCATAAATTCCCAGAAGTGACAATAAAATGTATGGCAAATAGCTTCTCTCATGCCTCACGTACAGATCGAGCCAGCTGATTATTGTGTAAAACACAATGCACGACAAAAAGTAATCGGATGCAGGTGCCATCATCTCATCATAGATATTAAAGAGGTAATACATCGCCGTGACTCTGGCAAAATCTGATATTACCAGATGTCCCCGCCTGAATACATCAATTATTTCCACACATTTGAAAGACAGAATAAGCGCAAAAAAACCTGACATCACATGATAAGACTGCCCTCCCAAAAAGCGGAAGCTGTACAGCGCAGTCAGCGGAAATGCTGCACTGTTGTACGCCAGTCTCACATGAAGATTGCCAAGTCCCTTCACTATTCCATATTGCTCAATCCACTCAATAGCCTGGGCATGGTAGAGATCAGAATCATAGTGCATGATCCCGTGTGATGTCCCATAAGCCATCAGCAAAAAAACAGCAAGGTATACATACCTTCTTCTGCTGTTTCTCAAGGCTCTTGCCATGTGAAATACATTTTCATATATATCATATCTGAAGTACAAAAAAATAACTGCGCATGCCAAAACCAGTATCAGGTTGGCAGCAAAACCCACGCCGCCAAACAGACTGAAAATCTGTGCATACACAGTTACAATAACTACGCCGGCAGTCACAAAGCTGAGATTTGACCTGAAGTCGTACTTCTTCTCACGGCCATTTTCTCTTTTTCTGCGCATAACCGGCCAGTCCACCAGGGACACAAGAAGTCCGTATCCGGTCAGATATGTCGTAATAATCACATATATCCAAATCAGTACAACTGTAAGCATATCTTAATCCGCTCCCCGGGCAGGCCGTTACCGTTTATCTGTTATTGTAGTAACTATTAAGAGTCAGGACTCACAAACGCAGACGTTCCCGAGTTGTCGGATCTCCGCCAAATGGAAATATTTGAAAATGCATCTGCCCAATCCAGCCCGGCATATGCATTTTCAAATATTTCCGCCTTGCTCAGAATAGTTGTTTATTTTCAAATGAAAAGAAGTCCGGCAAAAGTTCACCCTGCCGGCTCCGCCTGTGCCATCCTTCGCCGAACCTTTGATAAAGTTCAAAACGCTACGCAGACAGCCCTGATCATAAGCTGAACAGGCAGCCTACAGCCACGCCAAGTAGCGCTCCAAAGAACACCTGAGCCGGTGAGTGTCCCACAAACTCCTTAAGCTTTTCCTCGGCAGAAACATCACTGCCAAGATCCGCAAACCACTCCATCATATTGTTGATGGCCTTGGCCTGCTTACCTGTCTCGCGCCTTACACCCATTGCATCATGCATAACTATGAGCGCGAGTATGGCTGAGATTGCAAACTGAAATGATCCCACGCCAAACTCAAAGGCAGTTGAAGTGACAAGTGCCATAACAGTCGCAGAATGCGAGCTCGGCATACCGCCATCTCCAAGAAGTCTTTCAGGATTAAAATTCTTGTTAACAACTATATATATTATCGTCTTTAGAACCTGTGCCACCAGCCAGCCGCAGCATGATGCTAGCAGGATTTTGTTA
Source organism: Butyrivibrio sp. (assembly GCA_024694565.1). Lineage (GTDB taxonomy): Bacteria > Bacillota > Clostridia > Lachnospirales > Lachnospiraceae > Butyrivibrio. The sequence continues at coordinate 50,826 of JAILJR010000225.1, forward strand.
CTGAGCAGCTCCGAAACAACTTCCATCAAAGCATCTCCTTCAAATAATCCGAAATAGCATCGTGCCAGTCAGCAAACATAAAATCTGTAGTAAGCTTCAGCATGTAATTCTCCAGGATGCTGTACGCCGGTCTGTGCGCTGCCTGCGGGTTCTTTGCAGCATATTCAGCCGAAGTAACATGGTTGACTTTTGTTTTCCTGCCTGCGATTCTGAATATCTCCTCAGTGAAATCAGCCCAGTTTGTGTCACCCTCACATGTTCCATGGAAAAGTCCGTAATTCTCTGTCCCCATTAGATAGTGAATTGCCTTTGCCAGTTCTTTGGCACTTGTTGGTGTTCCAAGCTGGTCGCACACTACGCTTACCTCATCATGGCTCTCAGACAGGGACAGCATCGTCTTTACAAAGTTCTTGCCATCGCCATATAGCCACGCAGTACGTATTATAAAGAATTTGTCGGCAAACTGTCTGACCATCTCTTCGCCTGCAAGCTTGGTCCTTCCGTAGACGCTGACAGGACCGGTCTTATCAAACTCAATATAAGGTCTTTTGCCATCTCCATCAAACACATAGTCTGTTGATACGTGTACCAGCCTGGCACCTGTCTCGGCCGCTGCTATTGCCAGATTCCTCGGCCCTATTGCATTGATCTTATATGAGAGGTCAATATCGGACTCCTGCTTATCAACTGCAGTATAGGCGGCACAGTTAATGATCGCCGACGCCCTGGTCTGTCTTGCCAGCTCAAGAACCGCATCAACGTTTGTAATGTCGAGAGATACTATGCCCTCTCCCTCAAACACATCCGTATTGATGATCTCATACTTATCACCCTTTAACTCTTTGTTGATTGCCCTTCCAAGCTGTCCGTTGCATCCTGTAACTATGATTTTTTCCATGGTCTTTTTTCCCTTCAAAACAACATACGGACGGCAAGTAAATGCCGTCCGCCAATCACTAGTGTGAGTCTTAATCATTCTTTAACTTATTTGTGCCAGATTGTCGTCATATGCAAGACGGAAGAAGAAGTCGATGCGGGCATCAACGACTGATGACAACGCGGCATATGGCTGCATGATGGTGCAAATAAGTAAAGAAATGATTGAGACGGTACACAAGTCCATATCTGTATCAGTCAGCGTATGATTTGCCATTTACCTCAAATGTTGAGAACGATCCGCCCTTTTCCTGAATTACAAATATCATGGTTCTTCCGGTGTTGAATACTACCTCTTCACCGTTTTCATCGAAATACTTTGTAGGTGAATAATCTGCTGTCTTCTGCCACTTAACAGGAATCATTTTTCCCTTTGTTATGAAATAACCTGTTTTAGTCGAATCATGCATCTGATAAGCAAGGTATCCGTTGTCATCACGAACCTCGTGATAGGTTCTCTGGATAACAACATTTGCAAATGTCAGCTGCTCGCCTGTCACAGCATCCTTCTGTGCGTTGCCATAGAGTGTCTTGAGATAAACACCCTTGTCAGCATCATACTTGAGCGCTGACTTTGTAACAGGGAAGCATCCTGCCATATTGATCTCTGTAGCATCAACTGCTGAAGAATAGCTCTCAAGTGTGTTGGGGTTTGACTTTGATGTAAACTTAAAGTGAGGGTTTCCATCAAACTTATCTCTGTGCTCTCTGGAGAACTTAGCCTTCTCAAATGCTGCTGCAACCTTCTCACCGTTCGTGAAAGCAGTGTGCTCTGACTTGCTTCCTTCCGGAACTCTGTAGAATGCACCGTAATCAGGTCCCATTACACCGCCTACTCCATTGATATTGTCTACATCATCACGGGTGAGGATTGTCTTAACATAGAGCTCAGGTCCGCCGTAGTGTACGATTACTGGGTCATACTCAAGAGCTGCATAAATAAAGTAGTCACGGATACTACGAAGGTTTCCGATCTGTCCAAGTCCTTCCCAGTCCTCAAGGATACCCATCTGACGGCTCATGCTGCCCTCTTCCATGATCTCATAGAATACTGCCACTTTATTGAGACCGTACTGAGGCTGCGCTTCTTTATTTATAGGATACATAACTGCAAGAGGTCTCTCCTTATTGACAGCCTCATCAACCCACTCGTTTGTGAAATAGCTTCTTACCATTCCCTCTCTGGGCGGCACTTCATCGTCAACAACCTCCGTCTCCTCAGCAACCGATGTCTCCTCGGTAGCAACAGGAGTAACCTCCTGAACCTGATCGATCTTTTCCATGCTCAACCCAACAACAGCCTCGTCACCGGACTTCCCACAGCCAAAAAGCATGGTCACTGTAAGTCCTGCAAGTAATACAGCTTTTAATCTCTTCATTTTCATACCGTCCTTCCTGATTCATTTATACTTGCGGCAAGATTCATCAATAACTAAAAACTCTTCCCGCAGTATATGCAGCTTCCTAAAACCACACAAAATATCTATAAAGTCTAACATGTATAACTAAATTATTCTAACACAAGTATCCTTATTCGCCAAGACCCGTTTCAATAGCCTCGACCAGAGCGCTCATGGCATCCTCCTCGTCCGGGCCTTCACACTTGAACTCAAGCTCATCCCCACATTTTATGCAGGCACCGAGAACACTTAAAACGCTCTTTGCATTAGCCGTATTATCACCATAGCTGAATGTAATATGAGACTTATAGTTCATGGCCACCTTACACAGATTGCCGGCAGGGCGAAGATGAAGCCCGGTAGGGTTTGTTATGATCACCTTTCTTGTCAACATATGCATAGCCTCCGTTAATTTCAGTATGCCTCTACTGTAACATAAACACTCGATGTTCCCTTGGCTTTAACCCCATCCGGAAGATTCCATCTGACATCCGCACTGTAGGTTCCCGGTTCGAGAACATCCGTACCCTGGGCCGTAAGAATCGCATCCACACTTACAGTCCCCGTCACACTTGTCTGTGATACGCTTCCAACCGCATCCCGAAGCCCCTCAACCGTGAGAGGCACGGTATCAGATAGTGTTGTATCTACATATACATTGTACCCTTCCAGTGCACCCTCAACAGAAATGTTAGCTGCACTTACATCCAAAGTCTGCGTCTGCATCTGGGAGATGTAAACCGTAACCGACACCGATCCGTTGAAGTCCTTGTCTGCCAGATTAACTCCCGTAGGAAGATATGGTCTTATGTCAAAGGTATTGGTGAGGTTTCCCGTCATACCTGAGATATCCAGCCACTCATCATCTACGATTATTTCATCAAATGACGCTATAGTGCTGCTTCGTCCTGCAACCTGAATGCTTTCCGGTGTAGTCTCAATACGCCCCGTTGACATATACCCATATGCGGGCTCACCCTTTATAACATATGTGACCGGAACGAATTTGGTCTCATAAATAACTACATTGACCCTCACCGTCTTTATATTCATAGACACCAGATTAGAGTCCACCGGATTGCCATCACCATCCAGCAAAATGATATCCGCATCCGTACCGATATTGGATGTAAAGCCTGTCACATCTACATCAACAGTTGCTGACTTTATGTTATTTACCACAGACTCAGGTCCGCTTATCCTGACCATGTTCTGTTCAGTGATAACATCTCCTATAACATAGCCATCCGCAAGCGCTCCTGAAGTCGTCGCGCCAAGAGCAAGTGACTTTGAACTCTTCCTCTCAACACTCAGCTTCACAACATCAGAGCTTGTGACATAGCTGTCTATCTTATCCTTATACTTGTTTGTCTCAACATGAATGGTCACCGTATTGAGACTGGACAGCTCCTGGATATCTGCATATGCCACAACGTTATTCTGGCTTATGGAATCTATGATCGATCTCGGAGCATATATCGTAACCGAGCTTATCGTATCGCTTCCGTCCAGCACCGTGAACACCTGTCCCTGATCGGTTATCAGATTTGTGTTCTTTAAGGTTACGGGTATGCTTGTATATCTCACAGACGTGATTGGATCGTTGATATTTGTAACAAGAAACCACACCGCTATCGCAAATATAAGTGAAGCAAGTTTAAGTCCCCAGTTGGCCGTCAATTTTTTCATTTTTTCACCTTGGCCTTTCTGGCGAAGTACTTGATCGGTGCTTCCTCCTCACGCTTATCCTGGATTTCGCGAAGTCTCTCTCTAAGTCTCTCACTGTCAAGAGACCTCTCTAGCTCTCCCTCGAAAGCCACACTGATCTTGCCTGTTTCCTCAGATACTATTATAACAAAAGAATCTGTCGCTTCTGACACACCAATTCCGGCGCGATGCCTTGTTCCCAGCTCTTTTCCGATGCCAAGATTGTCTGAGAGCGGAAGGTAGCAGGTTGCAGATGTAACTCTGTCACCCCTTATGATCACAGCTCCGTCGTGAAGAGGTGTGTTGTGCTCAAAGATATTGATAAGGAGCTGACTTGTGACTATTGCATCCACGTCAATTCCGGTTCTCTCATACTCTGTCAGCGGATGATTCCTCTCAATAACAATGAGAGCTCCGGTTTTTACCTTCGCCATCTCCACACATGCCCTTGTGATCTCATTCAGAGTCTTGTCGGAAAATCTGCCCTCAACCTTGCTGTCGCCAAGAGCCAGTACATTGGAGAGAAAGTTTTTCCTTCCAAGCTCCTCCAGAGCCTTTCGCAGCTCCGGCTGCAATATGACCACAATAGCAATGATCGCAATACTGAACACTCTCTCAACTATCCACAGAATCGTTGACATATTGAGAAGCGCACAGACAAGTATAAATACCAGAATAACTATGACCCCCTTCAGAAGAGACCATAGTCTTGTGTTTTTTGCCCACACCAGAATATGATATACCAGAAATGCGATTATACAGATTTCAAGGACATCGGATATCCTTATGGTCGGCATATGAAGGCTTGTTCTATTGAAATCAAAAATAAAATCTATTTGATCCATTTCTATCCTTTATTATCAGCGATGTCCCCTGGCTCTGTTTATCTTCTTTACTCTCCTCTCGGGAGTCGATACATTAACCTTCGGCACAGCCTTGACATAGTAGTAATACTCATCATCCTCAAACTGCACCTTCTCGGTGCGGCTGTAATCCAGATTAAAGGCAAAGAACTCAAGTACCAGCATAAGCAGCGCAGAAATAATTGTTCCGAAGATCACGCCTACCAAAGATATCTGAGTCTCGCTCACCAGATCGCCTATGAGGATCAGTACAATGATAGTAATTGCGCCTGCTGCTATCGCTATCTTCCAGGAGTGGTCAACTGAAAGCCTCTTGATTAAATACACAAGGAGGAGCGAAACCGAAAACGCCATTATCATTACCATCATTTCCTTGTTGCCGAGCATCCCGCTTATTATGCTCGAAAACTCACTTGCAGCCTCCTCTACACCCTCACTTCCAAAGCTGGAGGTATTGGATGAAAAATAAGAAAGCATATAGGCTATAACAAGTCCGAAGGAAACAGACACAACAGACGTCGGAGTTCCCATAAGTCCCATTGCAAGCGGCATTACATAAGGTATATGCATCGAGAAAAATATCGGTGTAAGCACCACCGCCAGCGTATCTCTCGGTGAAAACCTGAAGTACAGAAGGAACATCAATAAAAACACGATAACCGCAATGAGTGCACACTGTATCGAAAGTGCATAAAGATGTCCCACAATAAACAGTGCATCAACGAACACGATGCAATTAGGCGGTAAAATAGCACACAGAAGTGAAGCCATCATAACAATCGCCATGTTTGACAGATTGTCCATGTAACCAAGCTTGCCATTGATCATGAGTATCGAGACCAGGGCAAGCAGAAATTTCCAAAGATAGGTAAGATAAGTCTCGTACCTGATATAAAATCTTTTTACATATTGTTTTAATTCCAGTAAAGAAGTCATGTCATCGTTCCTTTTCGTAGATTCTGGCTAATTTTTTCAGATTTCCATAATAGGCCTTCATACTCTTCCGCATTCTGGTATACCGCAAGGAATAAATGACATAAGACGCAAGAGAATACACGCCAACAAGCAGGAGGTAATAAACCAAGAACCTCCTGCCTATAGTCAATAAACTTTCAGTATTGTACAGATTTGATAAAATAAATTCAATATTACAAAGTGCATAGGTCGCGACAACAATACCAAAGACAATAGTGGCGCTTATCACCGATTTTATGATATTAAAACCGATATAATCACTTCTGAAGTAATTATTTATTGCGTCATTCTCTTTGCCTTCACGATCTATGAACGCAGCCATTTTGGTCATCAAAATGACTTTTTCTTCATTTAACATCGCTGCTCCTTAAGTATCCATGAAGCGCATCCCTGAACTGGAACCTTTCCTGCCGTTTGGTTGTTGTTGCTGCTGAAACTGCCTGGGCCTTGCAAACGAATCAGAGAGATTGGTCGCCATATCACCCTTGCACTTAACACAAAATCTTCCTGTCACGATGGGTTCCCCACACTTTTCACACAAAAGCTGTATCGGAGAGTCCTTTGAAAACATAAGCCTCTCCTCACGGATCCACTGCTGGATCAGCTTGGACGAAACCTTATTATCTTCCGAAATCTGTTTCAGGCTCGCTCTTGGATTATCCTCTATGTACTGCTTAACTTTCTTAAAATCTTCTTCTATCCTTTTTTTACAGGCATCACAAATGGCAGGACCTCCGACGTAGTTGTACATCTTTCCACATTTTGAGCAATTACGTAAATTCATTGATTTACCTCCGGTTATTATAAACTCAAGTGGTTCGTCCGATGGCTATCGTCAGAAAGTAAACTCTTTCTACGCCAGCCACCCTAAGCACACGGCTTAACTCATCAATTGTTGTTCCTGTCGTATAGATGTCATCGATTAAAAGTACACACTTAAATTTTACATCATTTCTTACTATATTAAAAGCATTTTTCAAATTATTGCGGCGTCCTGTGGCATCAAGCTCCTTCATAGGAACCGTATCCCTCTTCCTTGCAATCACATCACCCCTGTAGGGGAGAGCCAGTATTTTTGAAACTGCTTTTGCGTAAACCGCCGCCTGATTGTATCCTCTTTTCCTCTCCTTGCCTCTATACATGGGAACCGGAATAACAGCTTCTATGCCAAGCACTTTAAGCCTGTCACCAAGGAGCTTTTTGGTAGCGGCAGCATAAAATACTGCATATTCACGTCTCCCGAGATACTTAAATCTGTAAACAGAGCCGGAGATTGACCTGTACTCAAAAACCGAAAATCCCCTGTCAAAGATATGCTGCACCCTCACACAGTCGGAGCAGTATTCGTCGGTGCTGCTTCTTCCCAGAGGCTTTCCGCATTTCATGCAGGTACTCCCCCGCACTATCTTTACACTCTTGGCGCAGCCCCTGTGTATATATCCTCCGCGCCGCAGGTGTCCGTTTCTAATCTCGAAGACTTTTATCACCCCGTCACACACAGGGCATCTTCTGGGATATATTATGTCAAGGGCGCTAATCATTTCATTGTCCATCAGCAAAATCCAGTATCCTGTCCTTCAGACCGGTGTATCTCCTAAGCTGTTCCTCATTTTCAACCATATCCATTACCGCTTTCCTGCTTCCCAGGATACATACCGTGCTCCTGGCCCTTGTGACCGCAGTATACAGGAGGTTCCTGTTCATAAGCATTCTTGGCCCGCCAAGGAGCGGCATCACTACTGCCGGATACTCACTCCCCTGGGACTTATGTATGGTTATGGCATAGGCAAGCTCCAGCTCGTCCAGCTCTGCAAAGGGGTATCTGACCCTTCTGTTATCATCAAATTCGACCACAAGCTCGGCGGCATATTCGTTGATCTCCCTGATCACTCCCATGTCGCCGTTAAAGACCCCCATTCCCTGGTCAATGGGAATATTGTAATTGCCAATAACCTCCCATACAGCCTGATAGTTGTTCCGTATCTGCATGACCTTGTCACCTTCCCTGAAGAGAAGCTCCCCATGGAGATGCTCTTTCTTTGAAGGATCCGGAGGATTGAGATATTCCTGCAAAATGCTGTTCAGCCGTATAACTCCGAGCGCGCCCTTTTTCATAGGCGACAGAACCTGGATATCAAAGCATCCGGCCTTTACATACCCCGGAAGCTTGTCCCTTATGAGCTGTATCATGTGCTTATATATTACCTGGGCATCATCTCTTTCGAGGAAAAAGAAATCCCTGCTCTTGTTGTCAAGAACCGGCGCCTGCCCGTCATGTATCCTGTGGGCATTCATGACGATATCGCTCTCCTCTGCCTGCCTGAATATCTTCTTAAGATATATGGTTGCAAACTGCCCGCTGTCAATCAGGTCACGAAGCACCTGTCCGGGTCCGACACTTGGAAGCTGTGAGCTGTCACCCACCAGTATGAGATGAACCCCCGGCACAAGCGCCTTTAAGAGAGCGTAAAAGAGATGGATGTCAACCATGGACATCTCATCTATTATGATCGCATCCGCCTCCAGCGGATTATCCCTGTTCTTTTCAAAATGAACTCCCGATGGTCTGTTGTCCGAATCATCAAGCCCCTGTCCCGAAACCTCCAAAAGCCTGTGTATGGTCCTCGCTTCATACCCTGTTGCCTCGGTCATCCTCTTAGCCGCTCTTCCCGTCGGTGCAGCCAGCATAATATCCAGCCCCGAGCTCTCATAATAGCCTATGATGGTATTTATCGTAGTGGTCTTTCCTGTGCCCGGGCCTCCGGTTATTATGACCACTCCACCCGTTATGCTCTTAAGAACAGCCTGCCTTTGCAGATCATCAAGCTGTATTTTTCTTGACTGCTCTATGGCGAGGATTCGGTTTTTGTATTCCTCCTCTTCCACGGGGCTTATCTTTTCGGAAATATTGAGGTCAGTGAGCATGGCTGCACAGCCCTGTTCCTCATAGTAATAACTCGAAGAAAAGACCTGGTCATCATTTTTAATGACCAGCTTCATATCCATCGCAAGATTCATTATCTGGGTCTTTACAAGCTCATCATTTATCTCGCAGTCCGGCCGGGACTGAAGTACTGACACCGCTCTCTTAACCAGTCCCTCCATCGGAAGATAAGTATTTCCGTCCGCCGAAGACTGCAGAAGTGCATACAGAATTCCGCTCCTTATCCTGAAATCGGAATCAACCTCTATTCCCACCTTCTCAGCGATCTCATCTGCTGTCTTAAAGCCGACTCCGCTTATATCATCCGAAAGCTGGTATGGATTCTGACGGATAACATTGTAGATTCTCTCCCCATAGGTGTTGTAAATCTTTACCGAAAGGTTTCCACTGATCCCATACTGGGCAAGAAACATCATTGCATCACGCATCTGCCTCTTCTCAGCCATCTGAAGGCATATGTCCCTTGCCTTTTTCTCGCTTATCCCCTTTACTTCACTCAGCCGCTCCGGCTCATCCTCTATGACGCGGAAAGTCCTGTCCCCGAACTTTTTGACAATCCTGGCAGCCAGAGCCTCACCGATTCCCTTTATTGCGCCGGAGGAGAGATACCTTTGCATGGAAGAGGCATCATCCGGAGCAACCACCCTGTAGGAGGCCACCTTGAACTGGCGTCCGTAAACCTGATGGTTTACATACTCCCCCTCAGCACTTATTGTCTCTCCCATATCCACGTCCCTGAAGGACCCTGTGCAGATAATCTCTTCGTCCTCTGTGACCAGATTCAGTATTCCATAGCCATTTTCTGCATTCTTATATATAAAGTGTTCAATATATCCCCTGATTTCCATAAAACGAATTATAACATAGAAAAAGCCGCCAATCCTTAAGATTTTCTTAAGATTTGGCGACTCTCTTTAACTATTATCAGCCCATACTATATACTCTCAGAAGCTTCTGTCTTATTTTCCCCATCCAGGGTACCTTCCGGTATATCGTAACTGCGCTTTAAGTTCTCATATAACATCTGGGCAAAACCATTGCTCTGCGTCTCAACTGAGGTGTTCATCACATCCTGAAGAGTTCTGTCCCTGAAAAAGTTTACAAGCGTTGAGCTTGAGTGATCAGAATCTTCGGGCTTGAGGGCATCCACAGATTTCTGCATCTCCTTGAAGACCTGCTCCATAAAGTAGGCTTCAAAACCCTTACAGGCATCCATCAGCTCTTCATCCGAGGATTTGGAGGATGTGGCCTGCACTTTGTTTTTGAGTGCGAGGGCATTGGCGTTTGAATTTTCCCTCATGGCGTATTCAGTTAACGCTGTGGCATTCAGGCCGCTTATTTCAAATCCTGACATATCATTTACCGCCTTTGATCAGATTATCTCTTGAGCTGGTTGGCTGTCTGGAGCATCTCATCGGATGTATGGATAGCTGTGGAGTTCATTTCGTAAGCTCTCTGGGCTACGATAAGGTTAACCATTTCTGTTGCCACCTTGACATTGGAGCCCTCAAGGTAACCCTGATTGATGGTACTCCTCTGGATATCTCCTCCGTCATTAACCTCGTTTATCGCCTCTCCGCTTGCCTGTGTCTGCCTCCATGAAGAGCTTCCGACTCTCTCAAGACCCTCTCTGTTGGGGAACTGCCATAACCCGATCTGGGATCCCAGATCCTCAAGCGTTCCATCGTTTAACTTGTAGTAGACCTTTCCTTCGCCGTCTATGGTCAGTCTGCTGGCAACTCTTCCATCATCTACGGTTATGGGCTGATCATCCACGTCAAGAACCCTGTTTCCCTCAGCTGTTGTCAGGACAAGGCCGCCGCCCTCCTGCAAGGCCCAGGTGAAGTTTCCGTTTCTTGTGTAAAAGACCTCGTCCTCGGTAGCTCCCTGATACTTGAAGAAGCCGTCTCCGCTGATAGCCAGCGCTGCAGGATTGTCACTCTCCTGAAAAGACCCCTGGGTAAAATACTGATTGAGTGTCGAAGTCCGAACACCCAGTCCAACCTGTGAAGTAGTGGGTTTGGGATTTCCGTTTGCTGTAGTTGTAACGCTCTGCAGCTCCTGATATAAAAGGGATTTAAACTGGGCGCCCTGCGCCTTAAATCCGGTAGTATTAACGTTGGCAAGGTTGTTGGAAATCGTGTCCACATTTACCTGCTGGGCATTCATTCCTGTCGCTGCCGACCATAAGCTTCTGACCATTTGTCACCTCCACTTTAACAAAGCCTGCGTATTCATTACCATCTCTTTGGCATATGCTTCGTCATCCGTGACTTTTATTGTTCTCGGAATATATATCGTCCGGTAGCCGGAGTTACTTTATATTTTTTTAATAAAAATTATCAGGACAGACGTCCAAGCTGGCTAACGGCAATATCAAGGGTGTCATCTATCGTCGTTATCATCTTCTGGTTTGTGTCATAGTTCCTCTGGACTGCGATCATGTTCACCATCTCGTCCACCACAGACACATTGGACTGCTCAAGATAACCGGAATATATTCTTCCTGTTGCCTCTGCATCCTCTGTCTGATCAGTCCTTACATACATGTTCTCTCCGTAATGCTCAAGAGTATCATATGTAATGCGCCCGTCTTCTCTTGTTGTCTTTGCAAAATCAAAAATGCCGACCTGTCCCACTTCTTCACCGTTCTGGAATATCTGTCCGAGCCAGTTGATCTCCATGGGAAGATTCGGATTGAGCTCTATATGCGCACCGTCCTGTGAAAGAACGTAATCTCCATCCTGAGTCACCAGAGCCCCCTCACTGTTGAGCGTGAAATTGCCGTCTCTTGTATACATTATGGTCTGCTCGTTGGCCTGATCCCTCTCGATATTGACAGCCTTGTTCGTATACTCGATGCCAAAAAAGCCCATCCCGCCGATTGCAAGATCAAGGGTATTGCCGGTCTCCTTCATAGGTCCCTCCGACCAGTCAACATATCCCTCGCCAATCTTGACTCCGGGATTAATAATGCCCAGTCCACGGGCAGTGAACGGGGCATCAGAATAGTCCTTGATTTTGAGCGCAAGCTGATCACTGAAAGACTGTGCTGTTGCGCCTTCCTTTTTGTAACCGTTGGTGTTGGCATTGGCAAGATTGTTGGTGAGCACGTCCATCCTGTGCTGCTCGTTGATCATTCCTGTGTAGGCAGTATAAAGACCCTTTACCATTCAAATTCCCCCAAAACCATCCTGGCTGTACTACCGCCTTCCCTTGGCGGTGTTAAATTTTTACTGTCCGGCCCTGACTGTGAGAACAGAGCCCTTCCTTCATCAATCCTCCCTGTAACCGGCAATAAACTCTACGTAACGGCCTGTACCGATGGCAACAGCTGTCATTGGATCCTCAGCTGTCATTGTGTTGATACCCGTCTTGGAATAGATAAGATCCTCAAGTCCGCGAAGAAGTGCACCGCCGCCTGTCAGTACAATCCCTCTGTCAGCGATATCCGCTGCCAGCTCAGGCGGAGTGTTCTCCAGAACACTGTGGATGGCCTCAATTATCTGGGAAGTGGGCTCCCTGAGCGCCTCTTCCGTCTCCTCAGAGGAAACTCTTACCGTCTTGGGAAGACCTGTGACAAGGTTTCTTCCGCGGACATCCAGAAAATCGTCCTCAGCCCTTGGATATGCTGATCCTATCTTTATCTTGATATCTTCTGCCGTTCTGTCACCTATAAGAAGATTGTGTTTCTTACGCATATAGCGGACGATGGCCTCATCAAAATCATCTCCCGCTATCTTAACCGATGTGCTTACAACAGTTCCTCCAAGGGAGATAACTGCTATATCGGAGGTTCCTCCTCCGATATCTACGATCATGTTTCCACAGGGCTTTGTGATATCGATCCCTGCACCGATAGCTGCTGCAATAGGCTCCTCGATAGTCCTTACATCCCTGGCTCCGCAAAGTCTTGTTGCATCCTCAACCGCCTTCTTCTCAACTTCGGTAGCACCGCTGGGCACACATACCGCTATGAAGGGCTTTCTGAGAACTCTTCTGCCGATCGCCTTCTTGATGAAATATCTCATCATCTGCTCTGTGATCTTGTAGTTCGAGATAACGCCCTGTCGAAGAGGCCTTACAGCTACAATATTACCGGGTGTACGTCCAAGCATCAGCCTTGCGTCCTCACCGATAGCCTTGATCTCTTCTGTATCTCTGTCATATGCCACAACTGATGGCTCTTTTAACACAACGCCCTTTCCCTTTATGTATACAAGAACGGACGCTGTTCCCAAATCAATTCCAATATCTGCGTACTGCATACTCTCTTTTTCCTCTTCTAAACAATCCGTAAAAGCGCACTTGCGCTTATGTATTACTCAAATAAGTCCACAATGTCATTTGACATTATAACGCAAAGCCAGAATATTTGAAAGAGGATTAATCTGTAAATTATATCGTCAGAAAACAAGCATAAATTAACACCAAAAGCCGTTAAATCTGCCACAATTCAATCTGCCCGATTGTGGCCGCTATTGCCCGTGCCGGGTCTATCATCCTGACGTAAATTTTTATTGACTCTTTATCTATTTTTTATACTTATGAGCTGCCAGACAAAAGCTCGCACAGCCGTCTCGGGCTGTACATATTGTACAATCACTTCTGCAACGCTTTTGCTCCTTTCGCTTCGTAGCGGCCACTGCCTTCCGTCAGCTTAATGCCACCATATATCAGGAATTAATAAGCTTATACTTGAGTTCTGCAAGCTGCCAGTCAACTTCGTTGTCGATATCCTGAACCTCAAGCTCAGAGAGCTCAAGTGGAATTATATCCCCTACCAGAACGGAGTGACTCTTTAAAAAGCTTCCTGTCCGAACCACGTAAAACTGCCCGGCATCGTGAAAGTGTGGCTCAAGATCCTGGGACCTCTTATTGAGGAACTCGGGCTGCCTGAAGATAAGTCTTCCATCATGTATTTCCAGGGCTCGCTGGGGCGGATATGAAAAGCGCACAACAGGAACAAGGCAGTCGGCATCAGATCCGTCCAGCTTTTCAACAGATTCCTTAAGCCTGTCACCGGTTATAAAGGGAGCTGTTGGATATATGCAGGTAAATATGTCAAAATCCTTTCCCAGCTTGTGGTATTCATCAAGCACTTCCTCAATGACGTCATCTGTTGTCGCAAAGTCGTTCGAAGTCTTTTCACTTCTCATAAAAGGCACTGAAGCGCCATATTTTCTTGCAATCTCAGCAATCTCCTCATCATCTGTGGATACCATGACTTCATCAAATACCTTCGAGTTGAGTGCAGCCTCTATCGAATATGTCATTATCGGCTTTCCGTTGAACTCTTTAATATTCTTTCTGGGTATCCTCTTGCTGCCTCCTCTGGCAGTTATCAGCGCCAGTGTCTTCATCGGCATTTTCCTCCTCTGTAAACGACATTTTTATCTGACTTATTCCTTAAAATATTTCAAAAAAGTCTCATAATCAGCCTCATTCTGATCTGCATAGGCCTTTGCATATTTTACCATTGTGTTCTCAAACACATCACTCTTTCCAAGATACCCGGAAATGGCATGACGATTTCCTGTTTTTGCATGTGCGTGGGCAAGTGTCCAGGCACACATCAGGGACAGTCCGTGATAGGTACTCTCAGTTATCTTTTCAAGATCAAAAGAGCCCTTGGCATCATATAGCTGCCTGATATAATAATCGTTCCTGCGTCCATCCGGCAGCTCAAGATTCATCCATCCCAAAAGTATATCGCCTGCCGTCTGTATGAGCCTCTGACCCTGGACCACACGCTGCCCGCATCCCATATATGTGCCCTGTCCGTAATACTGTTCAAGGACTGATTTCTCTGTCTGCTTTATCTGCAAAACAAGAGGGTCACCGTTATCTCTTCCAATAAGTACCAGAATCCACGCCTTGAGCCCGACGCTCCCGACTCCCACTACCTTATGGGCAAGCTCAACCGGTTCGTACTGTTCAATAAGTCCACGCCTCTCAAATGGCAGAGACTCCTTGTAGAGCTCAAAGGCTTTGGCAAGGTTATAATGGAAATCGAACAGCTCCTTCTCTTTTCCCGGCATATCCCTGATCGGTACTATAAGCGGCGGGTCACTCTTAATACGAAGCTTTCCGTCCACCGTCTCGGTCAGCTTCCTGACCGCTCTGTTGCTGTCGTGAGTTAAGGCCTTGTCAATTGCCGCCCTCATCACCTGTACATTTTCGGGTTTGATATGATAGCTCCCCTGTTCCAGAAAGCGCTCCATGTCAAAATGCTTGTACCATACCTCCATATTTCCCATCTCAGAAAAAGAACGCATGGAGGTTCTATACATCGCTGCCGCATCAAAAACAGCCTTCTCCCTGCACTCTTTTGAGAAAGACCTTTCTCTTCCGCAAATCTCAATGCTCGAAAGAAGTCGCTTGATATCAACATCAAACGGAGCAGGATTTGTCTCGTCAAAATCATTGATGTCAAACAGTATCCTTCTCTCCGGAGATGCAAATATCCCAAAATTTGATATATGGGCATCCCCACAGGCCTGCACCATGAATTTCGTCCCCGGGTCAGATGCTATGTCATGCGCCTGGATAATAGCAGTCCCCCTGAAAAACGCAAACGGTGATGCTGCCATGCGCTCATGCCGCACGGGAATCAGCGCCTTAAGGCGCGTTGCCTCCTGCCCTGCCAGTAACTCAATAACAACCGATCTGTCTTTCTTTACCTCCCACTGCCCGAGGCTCTTTCTTGATACCACCTTCCTGTAAGCCTTTGCTTCCTCTTTGATCTCTTCTATTTCTTTCATTATCCTTAAGTCCACCTTGTAGAATTTTTCCGGTTCAAACCGTTCTTTTGATCAGCACTCTGATTCTTTCAAGCTCTTATCAGTCTTTTTGTAAATATTGATCGCTTCTTCCTATGACATTAAGCTATCCCGCAGCAGTTCCTTTGCAATGCGCTGAGCACCTCTCCCGTCTGTTAAGCCTTCAAGAGCCCTGCTCATCGAATCAATGCGGCAGGGATCCTCACAGATATCCCTGACCATTCTGCATATAGTCCCAAGCACCTGCCTTGAAGAAGCGCCTCTTTCTGTCACATCCCCCGCAAACAGCATTCCTCCGCTCTTTTGCCAGAACTCTGCGTTCAGCTTCTGGTTGTCTGCAACCTGATAAAAGATCACCGGGAGCTTTTTTGCCGCACACTCGGTGAGCATGGTGCCTGCTGCCGAAACAGCAAAGTCACAGCAGCTCATGAGCTCTGCCATATTGGTAACCCTCTCATGCACATAAACATGCTCATGAGATGATGCAAATGACCTTATCTCCTCAATGTTTGACACAAGGCTGCCCGCGACAGTGTGAACTGTCACCGAATACGAAGCTGCTTTGTCGACATCTCCCGGTTTATCAGGCGAATCGTCCGAACAGACCGGACTGATCAGGCCGCAGCTTTCCAGCTCCTTCAGGACGCCTAAAAGCATTCCATACATATCAGCTCCGCCTGCTGCAAGGAGAATGTCAAAGTGCCCTTGTTTTTCCAAAGTGCTTTTCCGGACCTTATCACTTACCTCATATCCCGATTTTCCGGAGTTTTCCGGCTCTGAAAACTGCTCACGAAGCGGTGCATATAAAAGCCCCGTCAGAAGCCTTGTCTTTTCACCGCCAAAGCCGCAAACACCCTCGTACAGCCTGTCATACCCAAGCATTTCATAGAAGCCGCTGTAGTTTATAAGTATATTGACGGGATAGGCTTCTTTTCCAAGATCGTCCATATAGGCAGTCCTGCACACTTTAGACAGTTCATCAAAATATCTTATTGTGACTTTATACGAATCAACGAGAAGGAAATCAATGCTGCGCGCAAGTATCTCTTTTTTCAGACGCGGAAGCTCACCCTCCATGTCCTGCCAGTTACTTCCAAGAACAACTGCCTTGGCCTCCGGAATATCCTTAGAAAAATCATTAAACAGCTTTTCCGACTCCTCATCAGCCATAAAAAAGGTCACTTCCCCGCCCAGGGCACAGACCTGCTTTGCAACAGTTATGCACCGCATCACATGTCCGGAGGCTATTATCCTGTTTGCATCTGCCCTTATTCCTATCATGGTGTGATGAGCTCCCATGTCAGCGGAGTTCCCTTCTCAATATCCACTGCTGCCCTTTTGCCTAGAACCTCCTCGTAGTACATGGTATGCATTCCGTTGCCCGGTCTTATTGACCTGACATTATCCTTATTAATTGTTTCGCCCTTCTTTATATCCTTAACAACAAAAAGAGATCTTGACAGCTTCCTCTCTGCTACCTGTTTGTCATTGAGGCGGTACTCATATTCTCCTAGGGCCTGTTCCATGACCCTCGCATCCCTGACCATGTCTGCAAACTCTTTCGGCTCCATTGAAAATGCATCATCGACGCCTCCGGCAGAGCGGTCAAGTGTAAGATGCTTTTCTATCATCTTACTCCCGAGGGCAATGCTCCCCGTCGGAATTACGCCGCCCAGCGTATGGTCGGAAAGCC
Source organism: Butyrivibrio sp. (assembly GCA_024694565.1). GTDB lineage: Bacteria > Bacillota > Clostridia > Lachnospirales > Lachnospiraceae > Butyrivibrio. The sequence goes on from JAILJR010000225.1 coordinate 68,126, forward strand.
CCACAATGCAGCCGAATCTGTCCGAGAGATTCTGCATCATTCGCAGGTTTACAAGGTTATAGGGGGTAGGATATGCACTCACACATTTCAGGAGTATTACGTCTGTGTTGTCCTCCTGCCTGCATACATCAAGCGCCCGCAGTATGTCCTCCTCGTAGGCGATTCCCGTCGCAAAGATTATCGGTTTGTGCAGCTTTGCTATCTTCCTGATGAGCGGAATGTCATTTATCTCATAGCTTGCTATCTTGTAGGCAGGGACGTTAAGCTCTTCAAGGAAGTCTACGGCAGTCGGATCAAATGGTGAAGAAAAACATTCCATCCCCAGCTTTGCAGCCTCCTCCATGAGCCCCTTATGCCACTCCCAGGGAGTGTAGGCTTCCTTGTAAAGATCGTGCAGAGTTCTTCCCGCCCAGAGCCCATCCCCAGGTGTCATAAACCATGGCTTGTCGCAGTCAATGGTTATTGTGTCAGCTGTATAGGTCTGAAGCTTGATTGCATCAGCCCCGGCTTTCTTAGCCGCATGAATGATCTCAACAGCCCTGTTGTAATCCCCGTTGTGATTTCCTGAGAGCTCAGCTACTATCATGCATGGCTCACCCTCACCGACTGTTCTGTTACCGATTTTTATTCTCTTACTGAACATCATCTGATCCTCTTAACAAAGCAGAATATATCTCCTGCCACAAATTTGCTGTATCCGTTATACTCAAAACATTTTCCTGACCCTTCATTCTGGGGCAGTGTAAATCCGATAAGGGCGTTCACTCCATCCGGAAGGCTTTTTTCGAGAAGGGCAAGTATCTCTTTTCCAAGCCCCTGTCCCCTCTTCTCGGGAGCGATTATATAGCTTATCTCGCCAAAATCACCCGTTACGTCAATACGTATGTATCCTGCTTTTTCACTGCCTGCCGTCAGGATAAAGAGGTGACAGTTTTCATCCGCCATCTTTTTCTTGTACCACTCAAGGTGCTCCGGGATTCTTATAATATTCTTCGAAAAAGAGTTTGCCCTGCTCTGTTCATCATTTCTCCACCTCATGATGTCCATGGCATCCTCCATGGTGGCAGCTCGTAAAGATAATTCCATAGATGTCTCCTTTTCCTGTCACTAAAGGCGCCTCTACTTCCTGTCCAGGTTCTCCGTCTTTCTGTGGATGGAAGGATCCTCATATTTATCGAGGAAATCAAGCCCGAGATAAACGATCTCTTTTGCGAAATACGTGTTGTCCATCTGTGTTATGACAGATATGACCTTATCCACCTCAAACCCTTCGATATCCCCGAGAACCTCCATCGGAAACTTGTCCCTCACAACCGCAACCTGGGGAAATGCCTTTTCGTAATCAAGCACATCCCTGGGATGCGGCTTGATTATTATCCTGTTCTCATCCTTATACATATCTATGATGTCGCCAAAGAGCTTTTTGCGCACATCCATTTCACAGAGAGGCTCGGTGAGGATCATCACCTGCGGCCGTTTTGTCACCTCCCCTTCACTGTTTCCAAGCAGAAGCGACACCACCCTATCCCTGTTCTCCAAAAAGATATCAACCAGAATACTGTGATCTTCCCTTGTCAGTTTGTCGTTCAGATCCTTCCTCGGAACTTCAACAATGTTCTTTGGCGGCTTGTGATTGACGCTTATATCATTTACCTCATAGTCAATGCAGTACCTGCTGTAGCCGCTCTCAATAAAGATAAGCCCAAGCTTAGCCAGTGCCTTCTTGAGCGGCCATGCGCCCCTGTTGGCATTTCTGGCCTGATCATCCAGAAGGCCTGAATTGAGCCCATCCTCCACGGCATGATAAGGAATCTTCTTATAATTAAGGTAATATCCAATGGGATCCGAATCACAGAATACATACACATCACCATACCCTGAAAGATCCGTCGGCACATACCCCTCCTGCAGCTTACCAAGCAGTCTGGTATATGTAATCCTCTGAAGCAGATTAAGAATGAGATTACCACTGTCCCTATGGTATTTCATAACCTCCTTTGATGAACTGTCCACCTGCTCATCAAAGATAAACACCCTGTCAAAGACACCGCTCTCCTCCAGCCTGCCCTTAAGATTCCCAAAATCATTAGACATGGTACTAAGAATAATATCCGCCCTCCCCGGATCGTCATGTCTTCTGACCAGCTCCTTAACCGCAGCAATATACGCATGATAATATGTATGACAAATATATACTCTCTTCTTGTTTTTTCGTTTATTCATGTCGTCATTATACCACGATATCTGCCGCAGCAAAAATCTAATAATGTTGAGGTCAAAAGCCACCTTGCGTCTCCGTGGCTGTGCATATTGTACAAGCACTTCGGGCACGCTTTCGCTCCTGCTCGCCGGTAGCTGAATTGTTACCTGATAAATTATAGCAAATGCAATTCATGTGCCCCTCTGTTGACAGAAAAATTCCCCTGTAGTAAAATCCTTCACATAAGGCAATGGCGTCTCGGAGTGTGATCTCTGAGGCGCTTTTTGTTTTGCTTCAATAGCTTGAAAGAAGCGCCGCCACAGTAGTATACTAACCGTAGTTACTGCTGCTTACGATGTTCGTGTGAACTTTGCAGCAGTCCTTATCAGAATCCGGAGGAAATCAAGATGAAAATGAAATACTGTAAACGCTGCCTCCAGCCTGACACCAGGCCGGGTATCATATTTGACGATGAGCAGATATGTTTTGCATGCAGATATGAAGAGTCCAAGAAGACAATAGACTGGGCTGCAAGGGAGGCTGAACTCAGGTCCTTTGCCGAAGAAGCCAAGCAGGAAGCCAAAAAGCGCGGCAACACCTACGACTGTATTATAGGTGTATCCGGCGGCAAGGACTCGACCTTCCAGGCTGTCTATGCCAAGGAAAAGCTGGGTCTCAATCCCCTTCTCATCAACTGCATGCCTGATGAGATAACCGAGATTGGAAGGAAGAACATTGTAAACTTAAACAACCTTGGCTTTGACATCATTTCAATAAGGCCTAACCCGATCGTAGCCAAGAAGCTTGCCAGGAAATCCTTCTTTGAGAGGGGCAACATCATTGCAGCTTCCGAGTACTGCCTGTGGGCATCTTCATATATAATGGCTGTCAAATTCAACATTCCCCTGATCATCCAGGGTGAAAATGCAGCTCTCACCCTCGGCGCTGCCAAAAATCAGGAGGCTTCGGGCAATGCCTTCTCCGTAATGCAGCTCGAGACCATAAGGGGAGCCAGTGTCGACAGCTTCGTTGATCTTTCAAACAACATCACCGAGAAGGACCTCTTTTTGTACAAGATCCCTACCGTGGAGGAAATGGAATCCATGGGTATCAAGGCAATATTCCTTCAGTATTATACAAAGGAGTGGTCACAGGTTCACAATGCAGATTTCGCAGTAGCCAGAGGGCTTACAGGAAGAAGCGACAACCTCTACGACCTTGGAAGATACAGAAGATATACAGCCCTTGACTGTGATCTTCAGATTCCAAATCAGATGATCAAGTATCTTAAGTTCGGCTTTGGTTACGCAACTGACGAAATCTGCTATGATATAAGAGAAGGCAGGTTCGACCGCGAGAGCGGCAAGTGGTATGTCAACGAGTACGACGGCAAGTGCGGCGAGAAGTACATACAGAAGGCCTGCGATTATCTCTCAATAACCAGGGAAGAATTCTGGGAAGTTGTTGACCGGTATGTCAACAGAGATCTCTTCGAAAAAATCGACGGAAAGTGGACTCCAAAGTTCACTGTTGGTGAGGATTATGAATCATAACATCAAAAAGAACTGGTACATTTATCTCACAGGAGCACTGCTGCTAATTCAGGCAGCAGTGTTTCTTGTCTTTAGGGGAGAGAGTTATTTCCAGATACACGACAACCTGGACCTCTTCATGGGACACTACGAGATGCTCAAAAAGGCCGGGATATGGTTTGCCCACGGTGTCAATGCCCCTATACTTCACGGAATATCAAGGGACCTGTTCGGATCGGAGTTTAACCTCTACAACATGTTCTATATACTGCTGCCCTCCTACTGGGCCTACCTTGCAGGATATGCCGCCAAGATAGCCATAGGCATTTTTTCTTTTACACTTCTTTCCAAAGATATATACAAAGAGCGCTATGAAAAATACAGACCGCTCATTCTTGTCATCGCAACCGCCTACGGAATGATCCCGGTCTTTCCAACATACGGAATCGCCTTCACCAGTGTTCCTTTGATCATCTTTTTCCTACGAAGGCTGTACTTTGAAAAGGACTTAAAAAAGAGGCTTCCCTGGTATGTGGCTGTTTTCTTCTACCCACTTGTTTCTTACTTTTCCTACCACGGTTTCTTTATCCTAAGCTACATGGTCCTCGCCGTTATCATCCTCTGGATCAGGGACAGAAAATTTCCAAAGAGCACCTTTCTCTCCATCGTAATTCTTTCGCTTGGCTATATAATCCTCGAATACCGGCTGTTTGGAGCAATGCTGGGTGATGATACGATCACCATCCGGACCACCATGGACCACGGAAATCTGACCTTCGGACAGGCTATGAAAACCGCCTTTGATGAGTTCGTCAATGCCTCCTTCCACTCTGAGGACTCTCACACCTACGTCGTGCTTTTAGTGGTTCTCATCGGCATGGTGATAATCAACGCATCACTGATAAAAAGGGGAGAAGCCCGGAAAATCCTTACAGAGCCTGTAAATCTTGTAATGCTGTGGATCATCTTCAATGTCCTCATCTTTGGCCTGTACCAGTTTGCGCCCTTCAGACATCTCTTTGAGATGCTTGTTCCGCCTCTTACCGGTTTTGAATTTGCAAGAACCGCCTACTTCAACACCTTTTTGTGGTATGCAGAGCTTTTGCTTGTATGCGTCCGCATGTATGACTGTGGGAAAAAGAATGTAACCCTGCTTGCCAATCTGATCGTCACCCTGTCAGTCCTTGTAGTGATGTTCGTCCCTCAGGTCTACAACGATTTCTACTACACCTGCTACAATCAGGCCTACAAGGTGATAAAGCACAAGGAAACCAGTACGGTAAACTACAACGAGTTTTATTCTGTTAAGCTTTTTGAGAAGATAAAAGAAGACATTAGCTACGACGGAGAATGGTCCGCGTCATACGGAATGCACCCCGCGATCCTTAATTACAACGGCATTGCTTCCGTCGACGGCTACCTGGGGATGTACGCCCAGGAGTACAAGGACAAGTGGACAAAGGTTATCGAGCCTGCCTTTGAGGGGTCACCCTCCATCTCATCCTACTTCCTTGGATGGGGCGCCAGAGTAAACCTCATATCTGCATCCGACGAAAACACCTACGCTCCGCTTCGCGTGATGGACCTGAAAGACAGGCGCCTTGTCTGCAACATGGATGAGCTAAGGAGCCTTGACTGCAGATATATATTCTCCAGGATAGATTTCACCAATGCCGGTGATGCGGGAATATCCCTTATCGGCGAATACACAGATAAATCAAGTCCCTACACGATCTACGTCTACAAAATTGAATAAGCTTTCCCGTAAAGACATACAAAGTCCCCGACCGGCGCCGGTCGGGGACTTCTGACTGTTGTGCAATAATCAAAAGGTATCTGTCTGGTTAAGCCAGCGATGCTCGTAGAATAACCAGCTCTTGTACGGAAGAATACGGAAGCCTTCCTTATCCGCCTGAGTCATGAAATACATAAAATAAAGTATACAGAACAGGATGACAGCTGCAGCTACCCTGTTCTTTTTCTTCTCGTCGCGGATGCTGCATACAAGATTCGGAAGAAGAAGTATCTGGCAGGTGGTCAGGTAATAGGCAAATCTGGTTACCAGCGGCATCCAGAAGCAGGAGAGATATAATACCACTGCCATGATGTTCATGTTAAGGTACATCCGGTTGTCTTTCCCATCTTCAACCGCGTCATGATAGCAGTATATACATAGTACTATCACGAAAAGACATCCAAGAACAGGTGCCGCATTCTCTGTTATGGTATGGGTTTCTTCTATAAAAACCGTGTTGTTATATGAGGGGTACAGCTTTAGGGCAATTACCATTATCTGCTCATGAAAAAATGCTGCCACGGCGCCAAAGATGCAGAGAGGCAGAAGCGCCCATTTTTTCCACGGAAACCTGGCGATAATATACATGGGGATGACAGCCAGAACGCTCTTATGGAAAAGAGCTGCAAACAGAATTACGGCAAAGAACTTGACTGTTCCCTCCCATGTAATATTTACCAGGTACCTCAGAGCAAATGTGGCAAGCGCCAGTGCAAAGTAATACCTCACCGTGTTGAAGCTCCTGTAATAGAAGCCCATCGTCATAAACACAAAGAAAGCAAAAGAAAAGCTCTCTGTCTGCTCCAGCAGGACCTTCAGAAAAACTGCGACAATTGCAGCCCCAAAGACACCAAACATAAGCAGATAGTCCTCTTTGCCGGACAGGGTGTAAAGTACTCTGACCACAAAGTTGTACCCCGGCTCAGTAACCACATATCCTCGCTGGAATATCTCATGACAGGTCACAACATAGGTTCCGTAGTCGTTTCCCACTTCGAGCCTGAGTGCTGCAAGAGCTGTCAGCACTGTAAATATGGATCCGACAGCCAGCACATTCAGTGCCTTCCTTCTCGTTGTATATCCGTAGAATGCCCTGACAGCTTTTACTTCCCCCAGGGAATAGTTTCCTGCCTTCTCGTATTCAGTTTTTTCATCCGGCCGCACCAGGCACGCCAGAAAAATCGTAATGACAGCAATCAAAGCATAAAGGATCATTTATTTCGTAACTCCAATCACTCCGACGACCTTGACATCCTGCTTTTTAAGGGTATAGACCACCTTGTCCATATCGTCCGTTTTGTCTTTTCCAAGCTGCAATTTTATTATCACACCATCTGAAGATCGCATTTTATCAATATCTTCCGCATTATACGAAAACTCATCTCTTGAGAGCTCCGGATAATTGCCATCCTTTTTAAGAAGATGTTCCCTGTTTAATCTGTATTCGTCAGTATCTTTTTTGCCAAGATAGGGAATCCATGGATAATTCATGACCCAGTCCCTCTCTGTGTAGATCACATCATCAAATATTCCGTACACAAGAACGGCAAAAAGACTGATCAAAAGTCCTATTAAGCCTCCTAGAAAGGCTGCATTTTTTTCCCTCGTATAGGCGTCGTATACCACAATCTCAGAATCTGTCCAGAGCTCTATGCTTTTCAGCATATCAATCTTTTCAGCAAAGGCAGGAAGAGCGACCTTATAGGCATCGGATATCTCCCTTACCGCATCGCGGTCCGTCCCGGTGACTACTACCGTCAGGATCCTGTAATCACCAAGGATCTCCCCGGTCACACTTTCAAGTATCTGGTCCTTTGAAATATCAGGCGCCTTCATAAGTGCAACATCTACAATCGGGTCATCCCTCAATATTCCATCCCAGGTATAGGCATTGTAATAATCCACCCCGTTCGGAAATTCCTCGTGATTAAAGGTGATGTAATAATCATTTCTGATCCTGTAGACCGTATTCCCGCTCATGACATTGCTGTAAACCACATAGGCAATAAAGCCAATGACAGCCCCTGCCACCGCAGATGCGATCACTATCCAGAATCGTTTCAGAAACTGTCTCCACAGTCTCCTAAGGTCCACAGCTCTCAAATCCTTACTATCAGACATTTCTACCTCCACACTGCCTGTTCTTTTGTATCATCTCCTTATTGTACCATATATGTCTGCAATCTGATATTTCTTCAAAACTCAGCCGGGCGGGGACAATCAGCAATAACTGTTTGCTCCCGCCCGGCATATACCAAAAGCTGCTGCCTATTTAAGCATTTTCTTTATATACGCCCCCGTGTAGGACTTTTTGCATTTTGCAACCTCCTCGGGAGTTCCCTTTGCAACTACAGTTCCACCCTTGGAGCCGCCCTCAGGGCCCATGTCGATTATGTAGTCCCCGGTCTTTATGACATCAAGGTTGTGCTCAATAACCACCACAGTATTGCCCTGCTCAACCAGCTCGTGCATTATCTTAACCAGCTTCTGCACGTCAGCGAAGTGAAGTCCCGTAGTGGGCTCATCAAGAATGTAAACAGTCTTTCCGGTACTTACCTTGGATAGCTCAGTCGCCAGCTTGATCCTCTGGGCCTCACCTCCAGATAACTCTGTACTTGGCTGCCCGAGCTTAACATATCCAAGTCCCACATCATAGAGGGTCTGGATCTTTCTTCTTATGGTCTTTACATTCTCAAAGAAGGAAAGTGCCTCCTCGACAGTCATGTCGAGAACATCATATATGTTCTTTCCCTTGTAGCGAACCTCGAGAGTCTCATGATTGTATCTCTTGCCGCCACAGACCTCACATGGCACATATACGTCAGGCAAAAAGTGCATCTCTATCTTAATGATACCGTCACCGCCGCAGGCTTCACATCTTCCTCCCTTTACATTAAAGGAAAATCTCCCCTTCTTGTAGCCTCTGGTCTTTGCATCGGGAGTTCCTGCAAAAAGATCCCTTATCATATCAAAAACCCCTGTGTAGGTAGCCGGATTTGAGCGTGGGGTCCTGCCAATGGGTGACTGGTCGATCGCAATGACCTTGTCCACCTGTTCTATCCCTTCGATTGCCTTGTGCTTACCGGGGATACACCTTGCCCTGTTAAGGTCCCTGGCAAGGTGCTTGTACAGAATCTCATTTACAAAAGAGCTCTTACCCGAGCCGGAGACACCGGTCACTATCGTCATGACCCCAAGAGGAACCTCTATGTCGATGTTCTTAAGGTTGTTCTCTTTTGCTCCGATTATCTTAAGCCAGCCCCTGGGCTGCCTTCTTTCCTTTGGCACCTCAATCCTGAGCTTCCCCGAGAGATACTGGCCGGTAATAGATTCCGGCACCTTCATAATATCCTCTGCAGTTCCGCAGGCTACAATCTCACCGCCGTGAGAGCCGGCGCCGGGACCCACGTCCACTATGTAATCCGCAGCCCTCATGGTATCCTCATCGTGCTCAACCACTATGAGTGTATTACCAAGGTCACGCAGATTCTTAAGTGTGTTCAGAAGCTTGTCGTTATCCCTCTGGTGAAGCCCGATACTGGGCTCATCCAGGATGTAGCAGACTCCGCAGAGCCCTGATCCGATCTGGGTAGCAAGCCTTATTCTCTGGGCTTCACCCCCGGAGAGCGTACCTGTTGCTCTGGACAGGGACAGATAGTCCAGTCCAACGTCCACCAGGAATCCAACCCTTGCCCTTATCTCCTTGAGCACCTGCGAACCTATCATCTCCTGGCTCTTAGTGAGCTTTAAGTTTTCAAGATAGTTCTGGAGCTCGTCTATTGACATTGAAGTGATCTCAAAAATATTCCTGTCATCAATGGTCACAGCCAGAGATTCTTTTTTGAGCCTCTGTCCCTTACAGAGAGGACAGGGAGTTATTCTCATGTACTCCTCATATTCTGCCTTGGCTGTCTCGGAGAAGGTCTCCCTGTATCGCTGCTCCACATTTTTGATCAGGCCGTCAAACTTGATCGGATAATCACCCTCTCCGCGCTGACCTTTGTAATGAACCATTACCTGTCTGTCTGCACCGTGGATAAGAACCTTCTGCACCTCCTCGGACAGCTCCTCAAACGGAGTATCGAGACTGAAATTGTATTCCTTTGCAAGGGCACGGAGAGTTGCATTGGAAAAGCTGCTGTCCTTATTGGCTGACTGCCAGCCCATGACCACAATACATCCATCATTTATTGACAGGCTTCTGTCAGGGATCATCAGCTCATCATCAAACTCCATCCTGTAGCCAAGCCCCAGACAATCGGGGCAGGCGCCAAACGGGTTGTTAAAAGAAAAGCTTCTTGGCTCGATCTCGGGAATGCTTATCCCGCAGTCAGGACAAGCAAAGTTCTGTGAAAAACTAAGCTCCTGTCCATCCACCACATCGACAATAAGTAATCCCTCAGAAAGCTTGAGTGCGCTCTCAATGGAATCTGTAAGCCTTCTTCTGAGGTTTTCATTGTCTTCGTGAACAACGATCCTGTCCACGATGATCTCAATACTGTGCTTGATGTTCTTGTCGAGCTTTATCTCCTCTGACAGCTCGTACTGACTCCCATCAATCCTTGCTCTGACAAATCCGGCTCTCTTTGCCCTGTCCAGAGTCTTTGCATGTTCACCCTTTTTACCCCGGACAACCGGCGAGAGGATCTGAAGCTTTGTGCCCTCGCCAAGCGACATTATCTGCTCACACATCTCGTCCACACTCTGGCGTCTTATCTCCCTGCCGCAATTAGGACAGTGTGGAATGCCTATTCTTGCATAGAGAAGTCTGAAGTGATCATATATCTCTGTCACGGTTCCCACCGTGGACCTTGGATTCTTATTGGTTGACTTCTGGTCTATGGAAATTGTAGGCGAAAGCCCTTCAATCTGCTCAACATTCGGCTTATCCATCTGCCCGAGAAACATTCTTGCATAGGAGGAGAGGGACTCCATGTAGCGCCTCTGGCCCTCCGCAAAAATGGTATCAAAGGCAAGGGATGACTTTCCCGATCCTGAAAGTCCGGTAAAGACAGTCAGTGTCTCCCTCGGAATCTTTACACTCACATGCTTAAGATTGTGCTCATCTGCCCCCCGCACTCTGATATAGTCATGAATATCAGATGGAAGTATCTTCTTTGCGGTATTATTTATCTTTGTCATTCTGCTGTTATCTGGCATCATCATCTCCGTCTTAATCTCTGAAACTAACTTATAAGTCGCCCGGTAATATATATTACCGGGCGACTTATTATACTACACTTAAATCAATTTGTCTTTATGCGCATTATTTACCAGATGTTAAATCGTTATAAACTTTCTTGAGGTCGATCATCTGATCCCTCAGCATTGCAGCAGTCTCAAAATCAAGCTCAGTGGCTGCCCTCTTCATCTTCTTCTGAACCTCACCGATGAGCTTCTCCAGCTCCTCTGCCGACATGGATTCAGGATCCTTTTCAAATCTGACCTCTTCCTTTGCCACTGCCTTTGTAACAGCAATGAGTTCCCTTACAGCCTTCTTGATGGTCTGAGGCGTTATGCCATGTTCATCATTGTATTTCTGCTGAATGGCACGTCTTCTCTTCGTCTCATCGATGGCCTTTTTCATGGAATCCGTCATGTTGTCGGCATACATTATGACGTGTCCCTCGGAATTTCTGGCCGCTCTTCCTATGGTCTGGATAAGCGAAGTCTCTGACCTCAGGAACCCTTCCTTGTCAGCATCTATTATCGCAACCAGCGAGATCTCCGGTATGTCAAGCCCCTCTCTAAGGAGATTGATCCCCACAAGAACATCAAAGACATCCAGTCTCATGTCCCTTATTATCTCAGCCCTCTCAAGCGTATCTATGTCTGAGTGCAGGTACTTTACCCTGATTCCCGACTCTGCAAGATACTGTGTCAGGTCCTCAGCCATTCTCTTTGTCAGTGTGGTGACAAGAACCTTGTTCTTCTTGTCCACTTCCTTCCTGATTTCTCCTATGAGATCGTCAATCTGTCCCTCAACCGGGCGGACATCAACCTCCGGATCAAGCAGTCCTGTGGGCCTTATTACCTGTTCAGTCCTAAACAGCTCATGTTCCTCCTCATATTTCCCGGGAGTAGCAGAGCAGAACAGCATCTGGTCTATATGATCCTCAAATTCCTCAAAATTCAGCGGTCTGTTATCAAGTGCCGACGGCAGTCTGAATCCATATTCGACAAGCGTTGTCTTCCTGCTCCTGTCCCCATGGTACATGGCCCCGATCTGTGGGATGGTCATATGCGACTCGTCAACTATTATCAGAAAGTCTCTGTTAAAGAAATCAAGCAGCGTCAGAGGCGGCTCCCCCGGCTGCATAAAATTCAGATGCCTTGAGTAGTTCTCGATTCCCGAGCAGAACCCTGTCTCCCTCATCATCTCAATGTCAAAGTTAGTCCTCTCAGATATCCTCTGGGCCTCGATGAGCTTGTCCTCGCCCTTGAAGTACTTTATCTGCTCCTCCAGCTCCTTCTCAATATTGTCACAGGCCCTGTTTATCTTTTCCTGTGGAACGACATAGTGGGAAGCGGGATATATCATTACATGAGTCAGCTCACTCCTTACCTTGGCAGTCACCGGCTCAATCTCGCAGATCCTGTCTATCTCATCACCAAAAAACTCTATCCTGATCAGATAGTCGTCGGCATTTGCAGGGAAGACCTCCACAGTGTCACCTCTCACCCTGAAATTACACCTTGAGAGCTCAAGATCATTCCTGTTGTACTGTATAGCCACAAGATCCTTTATCACCTCATCCCTGTCCTTCTGCATCCCGGGACGCAGTGATATTGACATGCCCTTGAATTCATCAGGACTGCCCAGTCCATAGATGCAGGAAACACTGGCTACAACTATGACATCTTTTCTTTCAGACAGCGAAGCTGTTGCCGAGAGACGAAGCTTATCTATCTCGTCATTTATCGAGGAGTCCTTTGCAATATAAGTATCAGTCTGGGGCACATAGGCCTCAGGCTGATAATAATCATAGTAGCTTACAAAGTATTCAACTGCGTTCTCGGGAAAAAACTCTTTGAACTCACCGTACAGCTGACCGGCGAGGGTCTTATTGTGCGATATTACCAGAGTGGGCTTATTAAGGGCCGCGATGACATTTGCCATGGTAAATGTCTTACCTGACCCCGTAACCCCTACCAGAGTCTGAAACTGGTTGCCCTTACGGAAACCGTCAACGAGCTCCTGTATTGCCTTTGGCTGGTCGCCTGTCGGCTTGTATTCACTGTGAAGTTTAAACAAATTCTCTGTTCTTTCCATCTCACATCCTATAACTTCAACGACTTTATTACTCTGAAACAGAGAGTGCATTTTCACCGCTGCACGCATCAATGAGCTCCTGCAGCGATACTCCCTGATACTCTTCCGGCATATTCCCGATAAGATCCTCAAGCGTCAGTGCAGAAACACCTTCCCTGTCATCAGCAGAGACCGCACTCAGCATTTCTTCGTAGCTCATCGTTATCTCAGGGATATCTAAAACCACGCCGGACTCCGTGAGCCTGGCTGCCATGTCAATCCTGCTTTCAGAAGAAGCTCCCTCTCCTGTAGAATATGTACCTGCTGAGGCAAATGCAACCTTTGGATCGACCGTTGATACCACCCAGTCATTTGAATCCACAATGCTGTAAACCTGCTGCGCCGGCATGTCAGAGGGATTCTGCTGCTCAATTGGGCTTCTTTCAGGTGAATCAAGAGGCATAAGAAGTGACCCCGTAGCCAACTCAACATCTGTTGAATAAAGGCTTAAGTCATTGCTCACACCATTTAGGTAGTTCAGATAATCCACACAAAAATCAAGGGATGCCTTATCCTGTGATACGTATGAATTTCCACTGCTGCTGCCCTTTAAGAACTTATCCTCAAAATCGTCTATTCCGGTATAAGCATTATTTGAAACAGTTCTTATGACCTCATCAAGGGATGTGCCATTGTGAAGCTTCGATAATACAATATCAAGTCCGTCTCTTATAGCATCAGAGTTGTAGGTCGTAACTCCGTTTGAATTGCTGCTGACAGTATAGCCTGCATTTGATGCAGCCATCGAACCCAGATATACACAGGCAAGGTAGCCCGTCACATAATTGCTCGCACTCCTGTTTTCTCCCGTATTTGACAGTCTCGGATTTCCCACCTCCGAGGTGCCAACTCCGCCGTTGTAAAACGAAAGTACTGACTGGTCGGTATATCCTGTAAGATAATCATCGGCAGAATAACTGAGTCTGTTTCCGACCTGCATCAGCACATAGATGTCGCTCTGATAATTGTAGGCCTCATCAACCGTCGTGGCTATTCCCTCAATGAACCAGGATGGGAACATGTTGTCCTTGTCGGGGCGTCCTGTCATGCCTGTTCTTGTATAGTCATACATAAAGGCATGCATCAGCTCATGTGTGATCGTATTGCTGAGCACATCAAAGGCATCATCATTAAGAACATATTTGCCATTCGCTTCGTGGTAAAAGTTGCTTGTGTCAACTCCGATGAAATACTCCATCTTGTCACCGGTGACGTTGGCAAGTACATAGGCGTAGGCCTGTCCGTTCCTGTACTCATCCCGGTTGTCAACAGCAGAGTTATAGATATAGAGACCTATCTGCTCACCCAGCTCTCCGTTCTTCGCCGCTTCCGAAAAGGAATCAAACTTGGTGGTAAGCTGATATACCGCCTGTGGTTCTATGACGTCCCTTATGATATGTACCAGGTTTTGGAGGTTATCCCTGCCTATTACAGATATCGCACCATTAGTACAGTGAACCGAGACCAGATTATCTGCCAAAGAAGTATTGCTCCCTGAGCCTGAAACAACATTCTCAGAAGCCGTATAATTTGAAGGCTCATTATAGAAGCTGTAGCCATTGTCATAAAATGAGCTGCTCCACTGCCGGTCACTGTAAGGATCCTGATACCAGGCCAAAGTCCACTCCTGACCTGCCGTCTGATCATAGCCCTGCAAAAGCTGTGCGCTCTGCAAAGACCCTGCTGCAGCATCGGTAAACTGCCACAGCTGTCCGCTTGTCCGGTCAGCAGCATCATTGAACCAGAACTGCAGGTTCTGCATACCATCCCATGAACTGATTCCGGTGCTCTCATCCTGCCCGATAGCTGAAGCCATCTCCTGATAATTACCACCCTGAGCATCCAGCCAGGTCTGCAGCGCATGATTCTGATACTGCCAGCCCTGCAGATCAAATGCATCACTGACTGCATCAAACTGATACTGACCACTCTGAGTACTTAAGCCAGTCCAGGCATCATAGGCCTGAAAATTCAGGTTCCGGGTATCCTGCCATGACTGCAGCTCACTTTGCTGATACTGGCCTGCGAGTGACCCCTGAAAAGACTCAAGTGCTTCATTTGAAATCATAAAGCCAAGCTCACCGAGATAGGTCTGAACTGCCCACATATCATTGCTTCCAATCAGGTCAGACCATTCCAGATCCCTTCGTGAAATATATGTACTGCCATACTCGCCTGCTTTTTTCCCCGCAGCCGTGACACTCAAAAGTTCAATCGAGCTTTCCAGATCATTTTCAGCAAGCTTCGGAGTTGTAAGATAAGTGATGCCGCTTGAAGGGTCAGCTATACTTATCAGTCCCTTTTCAAAACAGGGCTGTCCTTCAAGCCCCGAAAGTGATACCGACAGATCCTTGCCTTCTTTTATCTCTGCTCCTTCCGGTATATAAAAAGCAAAGGTAGGCAGATACTTCCTTCCTGCTTCGCATTTAGTGGCAACAGCTCCTTTATCATCCAGCCAGATTACGGGAATCTTCCATGACAGGCCCTGCTCTGTCATTACAGTAGCCTCCCCGTCAAGTGCTCTTCCCACCGCGGGCATCTCAAGATCAGTTATCGATAGATCAGATACTCCGTTCTTTTCTGAAATATCCGATAAAGCAACCTTTGCCGTAACAGCCTCAAAATCCGGCTTCTCATTTGCACATACCGCCATTGCCGAAGAATTTACACCCACCAGAAGGGCTGCAAGCATTGTGCCAAACCGTCCGATAAACTTTTTTTCCACCATGACACCTTCCCCCGAAATAATAATTCATACACAATACTTTAACACAATTTTTATAAATATTTTATTAAGGAAATATTAAATTTGTTACCAAAGATTTACTGAATCATACGTGTAAACCATATCCTGTTCAATTACAAAGTCCTCATCACATATGGAAGCCTCTCCGGAATATCCTCCAAGGAGCTGTGTGGTGCACATTGCAGCCGTGGCTTCCCCCTCCTCAACCGGCTTTTCCTCACCAAGGCCTGTCAGAATACTTCCAAGTCCCAGGATCACTATAAGCGCAACAAATATTACTGCAAACGTATAAACAAATATCAGCATCTTTTACCTCTCTTCATCAAACAGTTCATCAAGCACTTCGAAAACCGCTCCACTTGTGTCACTCCCAAGCTGCTCCTCCATGTAGCTCTTTATTCTGATGCCTGCGTTCCCCATCCTTTCCCTGACTGCGGGAATGCGGCTTTTTGCATCCTCTGCAGCATAGCTCCTGACAGCATCAGCATGGTAGAAGGAAAGAGTGATGACCACAGCAGCAGCCGCTGAAAGTCCTGCTATCTTCAGGTTCTGCAGAACTTTTCCGATAAGAACCTGTCCCGGATACTTTTCCAGAGCCTGTTTTATCTCAGTGCAGGAAAGAAAGCGGTCCTCCCTGTCCGCCATGGTACACTTTTCAAGTATCGCCTCGAGCTCACTTGACAAACTTCCCTTAATGATCTGGGAAATTGTCCTTCCAAAGCAATAGATGTCGGTTCTTGGATCAGTCTGGCCAAGGTTTCCAAACTGCTCCGGAGCTGCAAAGCCCACAGTTCCGATATTTGCTGCATCGCTGTCTTTTCCTTTTTCGTAAAACCTCGCTGCTCCAAAGTCGATAAGAGCCACATGTCCGTCAGGTTTTATTATTATATTTGCCGGTTTTAAATCCCTGTATATGACAGGTGTTTCAAGTCCATGAAGGTATATGAATATATCCAGGAGCTCTTTTGCAATCCTTACACTCATCTTTTCACTGAGCTTTCCGCAATTCCTGATAACCTTCTCAAGTGTATTTCCAGGTACATACTCAAGGACAAATGCATCCTCATATTTATCCAGAACCCTCGGTATGGCCGGGTGCTTAAGGTAACTTATCACCTTTGTCTCCTCATGTACCAGCATCATCATACCGGTCTTTCCAAAGTCCATATCCTTTATCATTTTTATGGCAACAGGCTCTCCGCTCCTTTTATCTATAGCCATGTACACAAGGCTGCTGCCGCCTTCGCCAATCTTTCTGAGTATCCTGTATCTGTCTCTGTATATACTTTCATTCATGATCTTATCCACGTTTTTCACCTCTTTATCAATATTCAAGACACACTGCTGCCACAGAAATGTTGTCCTCTTCATTTCTCGACATGGCCAGTTCTGAAAGCTTCCTGCATTCCCAGAGCATATCCTTGGGCGAGACACACATCTGGGGGCACAGCTTTTCATGAATTTCTCCTTCACTGATCGTCCTCCAGAAGCCATCGCTGCAGGCTATGACCGTCATACCGCTTCGAGGCAGCTCGCCTCTTGTCACATCAGCAACAGCACCTTTCCCTGCCCCAAGACACTGGAGCAGTACATTCCTCTGTGGGTCTGATCCAGATTCCTCCTGCGTGATGATCCCCTTTTCGATCTTATCCTGTACCACACTCTGGTCCTTAGTAAGCCTCGTTGCTTCTCTCCTGTCGACAGCGTAGATCCTTGAGTCTCCGATATTCAGAGTCATATACCTCATACCGATCTGCAAAAAAGCTGTCACGGTAGTCCCAAGACTGATCCCCCTGTGCTTGCCATATCTGAAGATCTCGCTGCTGCATCTGGCCAGCAGGCGCCTCAGCGACTTCTCAGCCGTATTCCAGAGCTCATCCTCATCCATGTTCTGCATAAGTGGCAGTTCCTCGCCAAACCAGTTCTCTAGGCTCCTTATGGCCTTACAGCTCGCAACCTCTCCCTTTGAAAGTCCTCCCATTCCGTCGCACACGGCAACAAAAGAGATCCTTCCGTGTCTTTTTGTGTTTGCAACCTTGATAAGGGCTGCGTCCTGATTCTTCTTGCGCACTTTACCTGCATCGGTAAAAATACATGCTTTTACTTCCATATTGTTCTCTCCTGAAAACCTGCCCGAAACGGGGCATTGATAAAATAGAATAAAAAAAGACTGTGTCATATTTAAATGACACAGTCCAGTATAATACACTTATCTTTTTCAATTGTCAAGAAGTTCTTTCATGACTTCCATGGCCTTGTCCTTCTGGTTATCAGTCTTATCTTCTGAATATGCGTCAGCATCGTACTCTATCTCGACGTCAGGTTCAATTCCTATGCCGTGGATGTTGTTCCCTGCCGGCGTAAAGTAATTGCTGACTGTAAGCTTGATCGCCGTGCCATCCTTAAGATCAAAGATTCGCTGAACAACGCCCTTGCCGTAGGTTGTGACTCCCACCAGCTTGCCGAGCTTGTAGTCTTTTATTGCTCCTGCCAGTATCTCGGAAGCGCTGGCAGAATACTGATTCACAAGAACAACAATGGGTATGTCTATCTCATGTTCTCCACTGCTTGTGTAGTCGTCCTGATTCCCGTCTCTGTCGACTGTGTACACTATAAGCCCCTTTGGAAGAATCTGCTCTGCAATCTCACATACCGCCTGAAGACTTCCGCCCGGGTTGCTGCGAAGGTCAAGTATGAGGCCCTTGATATTGTTTTCCCTAAGCTCTGCCATTCCTTCCTTGAACTGGTCGGGAGTGATATCATCAAACTCTGTAATCTGAAGATACCCTATATCTTCATTCTCTCCCATGAGCTCAGTGTTTACTGTCGGAACCTCAACGGCTGACCTCTCTACGTCAACCTCAACCTCTTCCCTCTTGTCGCCTCTGAGGAGCGTAAGATGCACATTGGTTCCCTCAGGTCCCTTTATCTTTGAAACGACCTCGCTCAGCTCAAGTCCCTGTGTGGACTCTTCATCAACCTGATAAATTATATCGTCTATCTGAAGCTCTGCTCTCTCTGCGGGAGTTCCGGGAATAACGCCTGAAACCCTCGGAACGTTCATGTCGTTGTCCATGCTGACGTAGGCACCTATACCATAGTAGACACCTGCTGTATCAGACAGAAGGTCATCAAGCTCCTCCTGAGTATAGTACACCGAATACGGATCTCCGAGCGAATCCATCAGCCCCTTATAAATGCCATCTGCCTCTGCCAGCTTGTCAACATCTGTCTTGTAGTAATAGGTATCAATGTAGTCTTCAAGGCTCTGTATCTTTTCCAACGTGGTATCATTCAAAAGCTGCCCGACAGCGGACTGGTCAGAAGAGAGTATTCCTCCCGAAAGCCCCATCGCAGGCATGGAAAAGACATATATGCCTCCAAAAATAAATGCTGCCACAAAGCAGCCGGCCAGGAGACCGGCCAGAAACCTGTGCCTTAATTTTCTCTTCTCTTCCTTTTGTTGGAGAAACGCAGGATCAGGCACATAGGGAGAACCAGAGCCCCCTTGAAATCCTGCATTCATATTATTTGTATCCAAGTCTTGCCCCTCCATAAACACCGGTTAATATCTGACACGAAAATCGGCCTGATGCGGATACCGGAGTTTTTATCCATTACTCAGAGTATTTCTACTTCAGGTAATTCCACGGACTTACATAATTACCATTAAGTCTTACACCGAAGTGAAGGTGCGGGCCCGTTGACCTTCCGGTGGATCCGACTGCACCGATCTTGGCTCCTGCCGCTACATCCTTGCCTTTTGAAACATAGATCGATGAACAGTGCATATAGATTGTATACAGTCCTCCGCCATGATTTATCATGATGTAGTTTCCCATGGTGGAGTTATAGTCTGCAGCAACGACTGTCCCCCTGTAGGCAGCCAGGATTGAAGATCCGGACGGTGCCGCAAGATCGATTCCATTGTGCATCTTCTTGACCCCAAGAGTTGGATGCGTTCTCATTCCGTAATTGTCGGATATCCTTGTATAATTCGGACACGGCCAGGTGAACATTCCGCCGTCATATGTGTATCTGGTCAGAAGAGATGCCTTGTCAGCTGCAACCTCTTTTTCAAGAGCCGCTATGGCTGCATTCTCAGCCTTTATCTCAGCCTCATATTCCTTGATCGCAGCTTCCTTGTTGGTTATATCGGCCTGAACTGCCGTCAGCTCCTTATTCTTGGTATCGAGAAGTGACTGGAGGTTTTTTTCCTCTGTCTCCTTTGCAGCTTTTGCCGCATCAAGAGTCTGCTTCTCCTCCTCCAGGGCCTCTTTTGTCAGTCTTATGAGATCCGCTGTCGCAATATACTCATTTAGCTTGTCCCTGTCATACATAGACAGGCTCTCAATATACTCTGCCTTATTGAGCATGTCCGAAAAACTGCCTGACTCCAAAAGCAGCTCGAAATAAAGCGTATCCCCTCGCTCATACATGAACTTGATACGCTTTTTCATCGCCTCATACTGTGCCTTCTGAATGTCCTCCGCCTCAATGAGTTCCTCTGTCGTTACCTCTATCTCCTTAACCTTTTGCGATATCTCATCGCCAAGATCATCTATCTTTCCCTGAATATCCGACAGCTGTCCATCAAGATTCGTAATGTAGTTGTTTAAGTCGGACTTGCTCTCTTCAAGCTGCTTTTTGACCTTCTCGAGGTTTGTCTTGGCACTTGAGAGAGCATCCCTCTCCTTTTTTGACTTGCTGATCTGTGCTTCCTTTGCCTTTATAGATTCCTGAGTCACTTTGGCGCTGCTTACAAAAGAATTTTCGCAGGCAGCGCTCACAAGCATAAGTGCACACAGAAAGGCACCTATTATTCTTTTTTTATTCCCCATCAAATACTCTTTCAAAATTTAAAAATATCCTTAAACATGCAGATGTTTCCTTACTGTTATAAAACTGCCAAAGAAACCGATGCCTATTCCGATGCAAAGTGATATCGGAATAAGTGTATGATAGAGGGTCTCAACCGGCAAAAAGTCAAGCAGCGAGCTGAGCATTGTGAACTTGGATGCCACATAGGTGATCACATGATTGTAAACGAAATAAATTATCACCAGCGGAATGGCCGATCCGATAAGTCCTATCAGGATTCCCTCAACCACGAAAGGTGCCCTTACAAAGAAGTCGGTTGCACCGATGTACTTCATGATGTTGATCTCATCCTTCCTCACCGAGATACCCATCGTTACCGTATTGCTGATAAGGAACACCGAAACCAGCAGCAGAACAACAATAATTCCCGCTGAGACATAGGCTATGAGAAGATTGAGTCCGCTCAGCGTCGTAGCAGTTACTTCAGATCTGTTGACCTCCCTTACTACGTCAATCGACTCTATGTAGGTAACCAGTGCCTCCTGCATAGACACATCGTTTAAATAGATCTGCAGGTTGGCAGAATCGGCGAGAGGGTTCTCTGTAAATCCGTCTGCATACTCGCCAAGGTAGTCAGTTTTAAAGCCCTCCCAGGCTTCATCGGCCGATACGTAAACAACCTCTCTGACTTCCGCCCTCTTTTCCAGATCACTCTTTACCACAAGGATCTGTTCCTCGGTTATCCCCTCATTGAAGAAAACCGTTACCGAAACTCCCTCTTCTGCGGTCTTCACCACATGCTCAAAATTCTTGATTATTGAATAAAAAAGTCCAAACAAAAACAGACAGGCTGTTATTGTTGCAATTGAAGCAAGTGTATACCACTTGTTTCGTCCCAGATTCTTAAATCCCTGGCCAATTGTGTAAAAGAAACTACTAATCCTCATCGATGTACATACCCTCTTCCTCGTCCTCTATGATGACGCCTTTTTTCATGGTGATAACTCTCTTCTTCATAGCGTTTACTATCTCTCTGTTGTGAGTTACCACTATGACCGTTGTACCATTCTCATTGATCTGTTCCATGAGTTTCATAATTTCCCAGGAATTGTTGGGATCCAGGTTTCCTGTGGGCTCATCAGCCAGAAGAATCGTAGGCTTGTTGACAAGCGCCCTGGCAAGGGCAACTCTCTGCTGCTCACCACCTGATAACTGGTTTATTTTGCTCTTGTACTTCCCGGCCAGATTCACTGTCGCCAAAATCGAGGGAACATTCCTCTTGATCTCTCTGTTCGGCGTCTGAATGATGCGCTGGGCAAAAGCAACATTTTCATAGACATTTCGGTCCTTCAGAAGTCTGAAATCCTGAAATACTATTCCAAGATTCCTCCTGAATTTTGGTATCTTGCTGTGCTTGATCCTCTTTAGATTGTAGCCAAGAACCGTGATCTCTCCGTCTGTCGGAACCAGCTCCCGCAAAAGAAGCTTTATCAGTGTCGATTTTCCGGATCCACTGTCTCCGACGATAAAAACAAATTCTCCCCTTTTGATGTGAAGTGTTACTCCATTCAGTGCCGGCGCACCTGTGGAATAGGCCTTGGTGACGTTCTCCATTGTGATGACTTCATCACTGGGAATCTGTCTGCCAGGCCGTCTCTTTTTATATCCTCTCTCCATAAAACAATAAAACTCCCCTAAAAAATTAACTGAACTTTTCCATATACTTCATATATCTTACAACCATAAGCGCAATTTTAAAAGTAATTGCGTCATCAAATACCCTAAGGTCAAGACCTGTGCTCTTCTGAAGCTTGT
>JAILJR010000009.1 GCA_024694565.1 Butyrivibrio sp.
CGCTCAGCAAGAACCTTTGTGATAGCTGCTGTAAGAGTAGTTTTACCATGGTCAACGTGGCCAATGGTACCAATGTTACAGTGCGGCTTTGATCTGTCAAATTTCTCTTTTGCCATTTTTATTTCCCTCCTGAAAATGGTAATCTTCGGGGATTTACCCCCTTATTATGCCTAATCAACGCTATTTGTCATTATATAAAAGTTATAGCGTCTTTTCAAGCGAAAGTTTAACTGTTACTGAATTACTTATAATCGTCCGGAACCCGGAGGTTCCGGACGCATTAAATTACTTTCCTGTTGCGGAAACAACCTTCTCCTGAACATTCTTGGGAACCGGCTCATACTTCTCAAAGAACATTGAGTAGTTACCGCGTCCCTGTGTCTTGGAACGAAGGTCTGTTGCATAGCCGAACATCTCAGCCAGGGGAACATATCCCTTAACCATCTTTCCGCCACCGATATCTTCCATGCTCTCAACGCGTCCACGTCTTGAGTTCATATCACCGATGACATCACCCATGTACTCCTCGGGCATGGTTACTTCGACTCTCATGATAGGCTCTAAGAGAACCGGTGCGCCCTTCTCCATAGCTTCCTTGAATGCCATTGAACCGGCAATGTGGAATGCCATTTCTGAAGAGTCGACTTCATGGTAAGAACCATCGTAAACATTTGCATGTATACCCAGTACAGGGAATCCTGCAAGCACACCGCTCTTAGCTGCTTCCTGAATACCTTCACCTACTGCAGGGATGTATTCCTTAGGAATAGCACCGCCGACAACAGTTGTCTCAAACAGCAGTGTAGGAGGATCATTGATAAGCACATTTGCCTTAGGATCAACTTCGAACTTGTCTCCGTTTGCATCCAGAGGCTCAAATATAACCTTACAGTGTCCGTACTGACCGCGGCCGCCGGACTGCTTAGCATACTTCTTATCAACTTCAACTCTCTTTGTAAAGGTCTCTTTGTAAGCAACCTGAGGTGCACCAACGTTGGCCTCAACATTGAACTCACGCAGAAGTCTGTCAACGATGATCTCCAGATGGAGCTCACCCATACCTGCAATGATCGTCTGTCCTGTTTCCTCATCGGTATGTGCACGGAAAGTAGGATCTTCTTCTGCAAGCTTTGCAAGAGCTTCGCCGAGCTTGCCCTGTCCTGCCTTTGTCTTGGGCTCGATAGCCAGCTGTATAACAGGCTCCGGGAATTCCATGGACTCAAGCACGATAGGATGCTGTTCATCACAGATGGTGTCACCTGTTGCTGTCAGCTTGAAACCTACTGCTGCTGCAATATCTCCCGAGAAAACCTCATCCAGCTCGGAACGCTTGTTGGCGTGCATCTGAAGGATACGGCCTACACGCTCTTTCTTCTGCTTGGATGAATTGTAAACATATGAACCGGACTTAAGTGTTCCGGAATAAACACGGAAGAATGCAAGCTTTCCTACAAACGGATCGGAAATGATCTTGAATGCAAGCGCTGCGAACGGAGCTTCATCGCTTGAAGGTGTTGTGATAGGATTTCCATCCATATCCGTACCCTCAGCATCGGGAATGTCCGTAGGAGCGGGCATGAAATCAATTACTGCATCCAAAAGCTTCTGAATACCCTTGTTAAAATGTGCTGAACCGCAAAGCACAGGAACTCCCGCATTTGCAATTGTTCCCTTTCTCAGGGCAGCCTTCATTTCGGGTATTGTAAGCTCTTCATCACTGAGGTACTTCTCCATCAGGTCATCATCAAACTCGCATACCTGATCGATAAGCTTTGAGTGATACTCCTCAGCCTCATCCTTCATATCATCAGGGATGTCAACTATGGAGATATCCTCACCCTTTGTATCATTATAAATATAAGCTTTCATTTCAAAGAGATCTATGATTCCTTTGAACTGATCTTCCTTACCGATAGGGAGCTCAACAACAACGGCATTCTTGCCGAGCTTTGTGCCGATTTCCCTTACGGTATTGAAAAAGTCCGCACCCATGATATCCATCTTATTGACGAATGCCATACGGGGAACCTTGTATGTGTCAGCCTGACGCCATACATTTTCGGACTGGGGCTCAACGCCTCCCTTAGCATCAAAAACGCCTACAGCGCCATCCAGAACTCTGAGAGATCTCTCAACCTCTACAGTAAAGTCAACGTGTCCGGGTGTATCAATGATATTGATACGATGCTCCTGGGCACCTGCCTGGGGCTTGCAGTTTTCCTGATGTGTCCAGTGACAGGTGGTCGCGGCTGATGTGATGGTGATACCACGTTCCTGCTCCTGAGCCATATAGTCCATGGTAGCAGTACCTTCATAGGTCTCACCGATCTTATAGTTGACACCTGTGTAGTAAAGAATACGCTCTGTGAGAGTAGTCTTACCGGCATCAATATGAGCCATGATACCGATATTTCTGGTACGCTCAAGCGGATACTGTCTCGTAGCCAATGTCGCGCCCTCCTTCCTTAGAATCTGTAGTGTGCAAACGCCTTATTGGCTTCAGCCATTCTGTGCATTTCTTCCTTACGCTTAACGGCTGCGCCTGTTCCGTTTGCTGCATCCATGATCTCAGCTGCAAGCTTGTCTACCATGGTCTTCTCAGAACGCTTCCTTGAGAAGTCAGTGAGCCATCTGAGGCCCAGAGCCTGACGTCTCTCGGGACGTACTTCGATAGGT
>JAILJR010000128.1 GCA_024694565.1 Butyrivibrio sp.
GGGACTTTGCGGAGTCAGGAATATATCAGGGGAGGGAGAGATTACCAATGTCTCCGTCTCAGGTGATGTGCGCCGACAGGGCACAGCCTACAAAATGCTCAGGCAGCTTCTTGAGAGAGGGATAGGCATAGGCATCAAGGACTATACTCTCGAAGTCAGATCATCGAATGCGCCTGCAATTGGGCTATACGAGAAACTTGGGTTTAAGAGCGAGGGCAAGAGACCTGGCTTTTACGATGAGCCCAAGGATGATGCTATAATTTACTGGAAAAGGAAAGATTCATGATAGATGTTTGTTTACTGGGAACAGGTGGAATGATGCCGCTCCCAAACAGATTCCTCACATCACTGCTAGTGAGGTACAACGGAAAATGTGTGCTCATTGACTGCGGTGAGGGCACACAGATAGCAATGAAAAAGAGAGGGCACTCGGCCAAGCCCATTGACGTGATCTGTTTTACCCATTATCACGCCGACCATATTTCGGGACTTCCGGGAATGCTCCTCACAATGGGAAATGCAGAGAGGACAGAGCCGCTTCTTATGGTGGGGCCCAAGGGGCTTGAGAGAGTGGTGAATTCTCTGAGGATAATCGCTCCGGAGCTTCCCTTTGAGGTCAGGTTCATGGAAATTACAGAGGACGAGATGTCTTTTTCCATGGAAGGAATGCCTGAGTTCGTTATAAAGGCCTTTAAGGTTAATCACAACATAACATGTTACGGTTATAGCATGAGTCTTAGGAGGCAGGGAAAGTTCAATGTTGAGGCTGCAACTAAAAGGGGTATCGACAGAAAATACTGGAACGGCCTGCAAAAGGGAGAGACTATCACCACCGATGAGGGAGTGACCTACACGCCGGACATGGTTCTGGGGCAGGAGCGGAAGGGCATAAAGCTCACCTACACTACCGACTCGAGACCCACAGAGGGGATTGTGAGAAATGCCATGGATTCGGATCTCTTTATATGCGAGGGGATGTATGGAGAGCCGGACAAGCTCAAGAAGGCCAGGGAGAACAAACATATGACCTTCTACGAGGCAGCAGCCATGGCCAGGGATGCGAAGGTAAAAGAGATGTGGCTTACGCACTATAGCCCGTCACTGGTAAATCCCATGGAATTTATGCCGGAGACCAAAAAGATTTTTCCCAACGCAATAGCAGCCAAAGACGGGAGAAGTTTTGAACTTAAATTTACGGAGTAGCCAAATTGTCACCCCAGGTGACAGAAAAGAGGGGATATGGAAAAAGGAAGTTCGGGTTCAGCTGTTGTAAAATCAGTAGTGCTGGTGGTACTTGCAGCCGTCGTTATTCTTGGAGTCTACCTTGTCCTTACCAGGAATAAAACGCCGGGAAAGGATGAGAACTACGAGCTAACCGTGGTGGATGAGATAACCACAACAGACCTTGAAAGAAATTATCCTGCCAGCGCAAGAAAAGTTGTGGATTTATATGCAAAGAGCATGCAGGTTCTTTACAAAGAGACCTATTCAGACACGCAGTGTGATCAGATGATAGCTGTGGTCAAGGGAATTCTTGACCAGGAACTCTTGGACAATAATCTGAATTTTGAGCAGTCCCTCAAGAACGAGATAAAACAGCGCAAACAGGAGGACTACTCGATATCTAATTATGTAGTTCAGACAAAAGAACCTGATGAAGTTCTGGTGGATGGTCTGAAGATGTGCAACGTTGACTGTCTCTTTTCACTGAGACACGGAACAAACGGCACCACCGCAACTTATTATCAGTTTATACTAAGAAGAGATTATATATCCGGCAACTGGAAAATCCTGGGCTGGACAGTTAAAGAAAGTGAATGAGATGGAATTGCGAAGATGACTATAATCATTGAACAATCTTACCTATGACACCTGTGTCATAATATAAATTTATATTTTTAGATGAGAGGATGTGCCCGGCAACTGGAGAATTTCCGCCGGACACTTAAGGAAAAATAGAAAATGATTGAATATCACGCAGATGACTATGGGCTCTTCAAAACCCAGAGTGAACATATAATTGATTGCTATCACAAGGGCGCCCTC
>JAILJR010000103.1 GCA_024694565.1 Butyrivibrio sp.
ATTACAGATGGAGCATACAGCGGAACTGCCAATGCGGAACTGGCTGCATCCAAAAACGTGAAGCTTGTCACTACAGATCTTACCGGTAAAGATGTGGATGTTGTCATTGGCGCATTCAAGTTTAATGAAGCTGGCACGGAAGTTCTATCCTGTCCGGCAGGACATTCGCCAAAGTCGTGTACATATATAAGCCAGTCTGACATGTGCCAGATATCATTTCCTAAAGCGATCTGTGAAAATTGCCCATACAAAACCCACTGCCATCCTAAGGCTTATAAGAGAGTATGCAAGGTAAAGGTCTCCAAGACCATGCGTGAACGGGCACGAATGAAAGCACAGATGAACAGTGATGAGTTCAAAAATATAGGTAGACTACGTAATGGTGTAGAGACTGTTCCATCTATTTTAAAAAACGTCTATGCTGTAAACAGATTGCGTGTTCATGGAATAATCCGGTGCAAGTTCTACTTTGGAAGCAAGATAGCTGCTTTGAACTTCAGAAAACTCTTCCGGTATCGGAAGGGTCTGGGGCACTATGCTCCAAATCCGGTGTTTGCCGGATGACAGTCAAAGAGAAACCGTGCCATTTGCCGACTCTGGTGTAAAAATCCCACATGTATAATCAAAAATTGGTTTGTATGAAATTATCAAGGAGAAGATAACTTTATGTTAAGGGACTTTTGACCCTTACATCATATCAATTATCTCATAATTAAAAACCAAAAATTCTTGCCAAAATGATTTGTCATTGCTTATTTTCTATGGCAATATTAATAAAAGTGGGAATTATCTAAAAAAAATATAAACAAAGAACAGGAAGACAAAGGGAAAGCTCATGTTTGCAGACAGATTATCAGAAATAATGAAGACCTTAGATGTCAATAACAAACAGCTGGCAGAATACGCACAGCTTGATTCATCCTCTCTTAGCAGACTTACGAAGGGAAGCCGTATTCCCTCCAGAGAATCTGTCACTGTAGCCAAGATTGTGAGCGGCCTTATTCTGTACTGCGAAGATTCACAGAAAACTGGATCGCTGTGTTCGCTGACAGGTTTACCAACCGCTACTGACCATGAAGAATTAAGTTCATCCCTTCTTAACTGGCTGTTTATGGATCATCCCATGACCACAAAGCACTCGGGACAAAAGAGCAGTGACGATTCCAGAACCGCCATCAACAGATCAGCCAGAAAGAAGTTCGGAACAAGATTTAACAACGTGATGGAACTGGCAGGAATCTCAAATATAACACTCAGCCGCAAATCTTATATGGATCCCTCTGTCATCAGCAGATACAGGTCTGGTCTGCGCTCTCCGATAAAAAACTCCGAAGCAGCAGAGCTTTTGTCCTCAATTATCTATAATGAGATCGAAGAAACCGGCAAAATCTCTGATCTGTCACTTTTAATGGGCGAAAGTCCCGAGTCTATAGATGAATCTCTTTTTAGCAGATGGCTGTATGCGGATGCGCTTCACCGTGATATGGATGTGACCTACACGGAAAAGCTCCTGACCGCATTTGAGTCTTTTACACTTTCGGATGATGCCCAGACGGAGACACCACTTGATTTATTGGCGAAAGAAGAGACAGACAAATCCAGAGAGTATTATGCGGGATCCAAAGGACTTTGCGATGCAGTCATAAGATTCCTTTCAGGCGCTGTAAAGACCAGGGCAAAGGAACTGTATCTCTTTTCCAACCAGAGTATGAGCTGGATGACCGGGGACCCGTCTTTCCTGATCAAATGGGCAGCCCTGATGAAGGCATGCATCTCAAATGGCACAAGAATAATTATTATCCACAACATCGACCGCACCTACGAGGAAATGAACAGCGCAATTATTGCCTGGCTTCCGCTTTATATGTCAGGGCGGATTACACCCTACTACTGCACCCTTCCAACAGGCTCCCTGTTTTCGCAGACTCTTTTTATAAATCCGGGACAGGCCTGCATCATTGCAAATCTTGTATCCGGAACGGAAAACTCCGGTCTGTACTACTACTGCACCAAAGAGCCATTCCTTAGCTTCATGCAGACCCAGTTCAGCACCATGTTATCCCACTCAAGACCACTGGTAGATATTCTGCCTGCCGGCGCCGCAGACATTTCGGATTTTGCAGGTTCTGAAGATCTTCGAATAATACAACCCTCACTTTCCTTAATGTCCATGCCGGAGTCTGCCGCCAGATCTTTTGACAGCGCTCAGCTGATGGATGTATGGAACAGCTACAACAATCTCTCAAGAGTCCTTAAAAACAAACGGGTCTTTGAATGTGCTCCACTGTGTGATCCTGAAGTGCTTGAGACAGATAAGCCTGCTGTTGAAGCCGTTCCGGGTATCCCTGACATGTACTACACAAAGGACAGCTACCGGAAACATATAAGTAATATCATCAGCAACATGAACAGCCGTCCTGGCTACATATTTGTGGATCTGCCGGAGGCACCCTTTTCCAACATCCAGCTGATCATCAGCGATGAACATGTCAGGATTACAAGGACTGCGCCTCCTTTTATATCCTTTACCTTCACCCACTCTCAGATGTGCCATGCCTTCAAGAGCTACAGTGACAACCTGATAAGGCAGTACTTGACCGGCCGCAGAACCATGATAAATAAGCTGAACGAACTGTTCCTGTAGTAAGTTGTAACCTTGTTCTTGTTTTAATCAAACAGTATCGCTGAATCCGTGAATTGAATTTAGACTTATTCTGTTTTCATATATTTTGTAGTAATGTAAACTGTCAGGGTGTCATTGTCATAACTGATTTTTCATTCAGCAGGTCAACCATGCCCTTATCAGTCAGTTTATGCAGGTTGATATCACCATTATCGTCAAAGCAGACAACCCATAGCACTTCCCTGTTCATGGGAAAACCATTTTCATATATTGCATTTGTAATAAGAATCAGTTCCTTCCTGTCATCACCAGTAATAGCTACAAGTCCCATATGAGCCTTATCAAATGTATACCAGTACTCACACGGCGCAAACTGTTTCTTTTTACCGTTATCGACTATGACTCCATGGGCTTTTTCTGTTTTTAAGGCGTAAATAGCCAGGCCCTCATCCTTAAAATCTTCCAGCTTTATTAGATTAAGCTCGTTGTCATCTGCATTACTAAAGTCAAACTCGTCAAATACAGGCGCATCATCATATTTTTCCTGTGGAAGGTTAAGACATTTCTCAATAACACTCTCGTCATTATCCCAGACTGTATGATCAACATTCTCATCATACATTTCAATCTCACTTATATCTACTGCCTTTTGTCCTTTAGATAGTGTGGGATCTATGCTGTTATCAGGTACTGCCAGGGTTGTTTCAGACGGTGCAATGGTCTATTCTGAAGCGGCCATATCTGTTGACTCTCCCTGACTAGATGAAGCCTCCATGCTGACGGATTCAGGTGATGTGACTGTTGTTTCAGAGGCATTTTCTCCACACCCACTGCCAGCAATAACTGTCAATATAGTCAATAACCCACATACTTTTTTACTTATACTAATCGTCGAATATTCTCCTTCCAGCACCTGTCCAACGCTTTTCCATGAAGGTTTCATGAAAGTTAATATACTTAATTTGTTCCCACAGTCTTTGAATCATTATTCTGTAATTCAAGTGAGCTACCACTCATTACATATCCTTTGATTGAGGCTTTTGCATTTGTGGTCGGATTGTTCATCAGATCATCAATATTCATCTGGATCTGCTTAGCGCCTTTTGTCAGGCGGTCGTATTCTCTTTTTTCCTCATCAGTCAGTGTTCTTGCCATATCATTTTCCCTGGTT
>JAILJR010000113.1 GCA_024694565.1 Butyrivibrio sp.
GGATAAGGTTAAGTTGCCGGGATACGATGATGCTTTACAAAAGAAGAATCCCTATGCACTTGATAAGGAAGTAATCGATGACATCAATAAACAGCTTAAGTCTAAAGAGGCAGAGGATTTAAAGAACAGGAATCAGGAGACAAAATGGCTGTCTGATAACCTTGAAAAGCTTCTGCAGGATGAAAAAAAGAAGAGACAGGAGCAGGAAAGGGAGAGGCAGGCTTTAGAGAAAAAGAAGTTTGATGAAGAACATACTGCGGAAAAGCATACCGAGGGGCTAAAGAACATGTTGTCTGCAGAGAAAGACAACATGAATAAGAGACAGCTCGTCAGCTTCCCCACAAAGTCTGTTCTTGCTCCCGCGTATAATGAAAGATTCCGTGAGCGCCTTACTGCCGCTAAGCGTATAGAAAAACAGGCTGACCCTTCATCTGAACTGTATCAGAAGGATAAGAACAGGCAGATGCTCATAGGAGCAAGGGACAACTACTCCAGGGCCTGCATCAAGAACATGGAAACTCTGATGGAAGGAAGAGCAGTTACCTGTGAAGGCGCAGAGTATAAGGACCTTGCTCAGTTTATTGGCACAAGTGCAGCAGCTTTTTCAGAGAAAGACAAAATAAGTCTCCTTGACTGTTACCTTGGTACAAGCATGAAGAAGGGACCCGGAGGCTATGAAGGACAGGACAGACAAAAGGCACTTGATCTTATGACCAAGGCACTTTTTTCCATCGACCTGTCATCAATAAAGCTGGACAGTGACATCTCTTTTGTCATGAATGCCACAAGACTCGAATCTGTCATGGGAATGGTGGTAGCCTATGAGCATATGCTTGTGCGCTATGAGACCTCAGATAAAGAGGAAAAAGTACATACATATTTTGATGAGCTCTCATCGGAAACTGCAGAAGCTGTTAAGGAGCAGCTTGATAAACTGCGCATTGTTTCGCTGTACTATGTAAATCGCAGGGATATTATCACCAACAATTATTATGCCGGGCATCAGAACAATGAGATCTCATTGAAAGGAGATGATGCTTTAGCTAATCAGAAAGCTCTCGCCCAAAAGCTGCTTGAAAGCCAATTCATCGGACATAGACTGATGGAGACCTATGGGGCCGGCAAAGAGGTTATTGCTGCAAGCGGCTGGGATCAGAAATTAATCGAGTCGAACCTTACAAAGAATATGATAATAGAAGCTCAAAAACTGACCGGAAGTAAAATGGCTGCCCAAGAGCTGCAGAGGGAAAAGCTTGAGGAAGCCTTTAAAAGCATGGATTATTTTGGAATCAATGGCTTTGGGATCTACACATCCGAAGCTGTAAGGAGCAGCACAGGGTTTGCCATGCTTTTCTTTGCAATGAATGATCTGGAGCGCAACTCCGGCTTTTTTGACATCAACAGCTTTGAGATGAAGCTGGTCAAAAAGCATCTGGGTAAAGTCAAAACAATTCTGGGTAAAACTGCGTCGCGGCTTGGCTTTTATGATGCTAAGTGTCTTCTTACAGAAGAATTGTCTGAGCTTGTAGGATGCTGCGAAGAATACATGAAGGTAAGGAAGGGGATTGCCTCTTCCGGCCGGTATGAGAGCGTTGTAAAAATAAGTGAGGCTTCGGCGTCGTGCCTAAAATTTATGCAGTCCTTGTCAGAGGAGCAGTTTGAGACGATCACTAAGGGAAAAGAAAAAGCAGCGCTGTCAGATGTTTTCTCGAAGTCAGACATGATTGTTGACCGGAACAGGTCAGAACTGAGCGAGTCGAAGAAGGTATTCCTCAGAAACCAAAAGGATGAGCTTGCGGATAGTTTTGCGGCTGCCTATGGAAGGAACTCCCGCTTTAGAAATTATGGGACATACATGAGAAATATCAATGGAATATTGGATAAGGCTGTTGACGAAGATAAAAAATCATTTATCGATCATAAGAACACACTGCTGCAGAATTATGATGCCATAATCAAGCTGGGAAATTCTTATATTAAAGGGCAGAGACCATCCATGTCCGCCGGTGTGAACCGCTGCAGCATTGCAAGGGAAGCTGTTCGCAATGCAAGGGAAATGATGGAGCTTATCAGAAGGCTTAGCTTTGCTGATTTAAAAAACAGAGGCAAAAACGGCCTGAGCTTTAAAAATGCACTTTTTGGCGAAGACATTGTGAACATGTATGAAGTTGAAGTGGGTCGCGAAATCAGGACAAGGGTCCGGGGAGGCTCCTCCGACACAGTTTTTACCGCGGATAAAGATGTTATAAACACAAACAGATACAAAAAGGCGATCAGCTTTGTGGGCGGCGATACAACGATGCTCAGTGATTATAAGGCCACAGTTTACAAAAAGGTTGATGGCAGCATTGTGACAGGCCTTTCTTATAATCCGACCCTGAGCAACATACCTCAGGGGCATATTCAGGGGAAGTTCAGGTATGTTACCGCCAAAGAGATTGAATTCAGTATGCGGAAGAATAACCTGAATGTCGTTTATTCGGAGAATGCCCTGAAGCAGCTGACTACTATCAGGATCATGGATACAATTTTTGGCAAGACCAAGAGGGATATTAATACCCTGCAGTATAATGCTGCAACGCAGCCCGTACTGGGGGAGATGACAATTGTTATTTCGTCAGTGCTCAATACTTCAAACGACGGATATTTTGGAAGGACAATAAAGGCAAATGCAGGGCAGGACAATCCTAATGAGAAAAATGTTTCCATTCTGGATGAGAACGGTGATCTGAATATCGGAGCATATGACAGAACCGTTGCTGATAGGATCATGTCCCTTTCTGCTGAAGGATGCTTTGCTGAATTTGAAAAAGACGGAATTGCTCTCACTGAGGAAGAGAAGGCAGCTTTTTCAGAAAGACTGTCCAGGGTTCAGGCGGCTTTTTTGAAGGATAAGACAGATGAAAACGGTTGGAGAAATAAGCGTGATAAACGGGATGAAAACTTAAGACTTTCCAGGATAGAGGATGCAAAGGGGGAGCTTGAGAAATACAGAAGATGGACTCTGAAAGACGATTCCGACCCGGTCAAAAAAACAGAAAAGAAAATAAAGGACCTCAAGGTTTTGAAAGTAAGGGATGAGGACGGTATATATAACAGTTCCTTAAAAGAAATGCATAAGCAGGGAAAAGCTCATGTTCTTGTAAAAGATGAGTTTATGAACAGGACGGCGACTGTAGAAGAGGAAGCAACCCTGGATAAGGAAGCGGAAAAGAACAAAAAGGCTTCCAAAAAGGGACCTCAACGACAGAGAGTTATGCAGGAAATGTCATTTCTGGCCAGAAGGAAGATACTGCAGTTAAGGGAAGAAAAATCGAAGTTCCGGAGTGTATCAGATAAGTACAGGATGCATAAAAAGGATGCACTAAAGAAGATCGTGAAGCCCCTGACAGAAGAAAAAACAAAGCTTTCGCCTGAGTTTAAACAGATTATAGATCTTTTCAGGAAATATGCGAACATGGATGTCACTGTAGTAAATGGCATGAAGGAAACAGACCTGACAAGTTATATGCCTAAGTACATGGAAGATTATTATAAGCAGGAGGGTGATACACTTTTAAACGCCAAAAAGCTTTCAGAAGAAAGGCTTGCGATAATTTCTGGGGACACAAAGGACGAAGCACTTATTTTCGAGCGTGAAAAGCTTTTAGAGCTAAAGAAGCTTTATGATGAGATGATGGCCGGAAAGCTTGAGGTTCCAGAGAATAAGGATCAGATAATAGTTGTCGAAGACAGCGCATTTGTTGATTTTACAAAAAATAAAATCACGAATGTTGTTACAATTGAAGCTCAGAATAAGATGACTCTCCGCAGGGACGAGCCGCTCTTTACCCATGAACCCTGCGCTAATGACATTGCGCAGGGGTATTGCGGAGACTGTTATCTTCTTGCAACAATCGCTGCAGTAGTGGAGAAAAATCCCGACTATGTCAGGAAAATGATGGTGGATAACGGAAACGGAACCGTTACTGTAAGACTGTTTGGACCGGATAAGCAAGCAAAGTATGTGACAGTCACCAAGAGTACGGTACTGACAACAAATAAAGAGGTAGACCGCGGCGGGGACAAGTTTGTGCAGGGCGCGCTCTGGGTTAAAATGCTGGAGAAAGCAGTTGTTGCATCAGGACTTTTTGAAGATTATTTTCGGGCCAATGCTACTGAAGGTCAGAATGAAATTAATGACAGAATCAGCGTATTTGAACAGCTGCGGAAGAATAATAAGGTTTCATATGAAGCAATCAGCGGAGGCGATCCTGCTTTTGCAGCAGGTATACTTTTGGGGACTAAAGGCTCAAAAGGGTATTTTGAAAGTAAATATGACTACGACGAACAACTCTCGGTAGGGGTAATGAACTACACTGACGAACAAAAAGAGTTCCTGGAAATGGCAGAGGGTATTGGTAAAAAGGATTATTTCATGAAAGGGAATAAGAATTATGCCCTTACCGTATCAACATTAGACTCGTTCGATGCCGGCGAAGATACAAAGCTAAAGACGCATGATCAGGAGCGCGGGATGTATGTTCATCATGTTTATACTGTCCTTGGCGTTAGGAAAATAGGTTCAGTTAATACAGTTGTTTTGCGCAATCCCCATGGTGCGGGTGTAAACAGGTTTTCTTATAATGAGAATACGGGTGCAGTATCATCTGAACAGGATAAGGATGTTAAAGCCGGTGGAGATCTGTTTGTTCCGGTGAATACATTCTTCAGGATGTTCAAGAGTTATCAAAAGATCGAGTTTTGATTTGCCCTGAGGCCTGAAATACGGGGTGCAGGGAAACTCATAGAATGGCATGAAGGTAAAAAGTCTCCGAACAGCTTCAAGGCTGCTCGGAGACTTTTTGCGTTCATTCTTTACTTAACAGTTCATCCATGAATTCGTAGATTTCGTCGCGCCCGGCTTTGGAGAGGGCGGAGTAGGGGAAAATCCTTACATCTTCGGGGAGGGAGAGACCTGATCTTAATGCAGACAGGTGCTTTTCAAGCTGTGACTTTTTCAGCTTGTCGGACTTGGTAGCTATGATCACCGGCTGAAAACCCTGGTGGATTATCCATTGGTACATCTGTATGTCGTTGGCGGAAGGATCGTGCCTTATGTCTATAAGTAGAAAGACACGAAGGAGCTGGCGTGAGGTGTGAAGGTAATTCTCAACCATTTTGCCCCATTGCTCCTTTACCTTATCGGGAACACGGGCAAAGCCATATCCCGGAAGATCTACCAGATAGAATTCACCATTGATATTGTAGTAGTTTATGGTCTGTGTCTTCCCGGGTTCCTGGGAGGTTCTGGCATAATTCTTTCTGTTCATAAGACCATTGATAAGCGAACTCTTTCCTACATTACTCTTTCCTGCAAAAGCAAACTCCGGCAGCTCGTTATCCGGCAGCTTGCTGGTTATTCCGCATACAGTTTCCAAATTTACATTTTTTATTACCATAGTCTGCTCCTCTATTAACACCGGTAAATATCTGACTTATACCGGTCGGATGCGGATACCGTAAGCGCCCAAAGGACGTGCACTAACGGTAACCGGCTCCTATGCTGTGCTCTTTCTGCTCAGATCTGAATAGCAACACCCGTCAACTATAATTTTACCATAAATTAAAAATATTGTTGACATCACGAAAATGAATGTTATACTTGTAATAGAACAAAGAACACAATGCGCTTGAGGAAGGAGGCTTTATGAATATACAGAAATTTACACAAAAATCAATAGAAGCAGTTCAGAACTGTGAGAAGGTTGCAGTTGAATACGGCAATCAGGAGATTGAACAGGAGCACCTGCTATATGCACTTATGACTCTTGAGGACAGCCTGATAGCCAAGCTCGTGGAGAGGATGGGCGTTGATATCAGGAGCTTTATCTCCAGAATAGAGCAGGGCATCAGCAAGAGGACCAAGGTATCCGGCGGACAGCCCTATATCGGTTCAGACCTCAACAAGGCTCTCCTTTCAGCTGAGGATGAGGCCAAGGCACTGGGGGATTCCTATGTGTCTGTGGAGCATCTCTTCATGGCTGTTATTAAGAAGCCTAACAAGGAAGTCAGGGAAATCCTTGCGCAGTTTGGTATAGACAGGAACAGGTTCCTTCAGGTTCTTTCAGAAGTCCGTGGCAACAGGAATGTCACCACCGATAACCCTGAAGCCACCTATGATACACTGAACAAATACGGAACCGAACTTGTGGAGAAGGCAAGGAAACAGAAGCTTGATCCTGTGATCGGAAGAGATTCAGAGATACGTAACGTGATAAGGATCCTCTCCAGGAAGACCAAGAATAATCCGGTTCTTATCGGAGAGCCCGGTGTGGGCAAGACTGCGGTTGTTGAGGCACTTGCACAGAGAATAGCAGGCGGCGATGTTCCAACGGCGCTCAAGGATAAAAAGATCTTTTCACTCGATATGGGCGCACTTGTGGCAGGAGCCAAGTACAGGGGAGAGTTTGAGGAAAGACTCAAGGCTGTGCTTGAGGATGTAAAGGGATCAGATGGTGAGATAATTCTTTTCATTGATGAGCTCCACCTGATCGTAGGTGCAGGCAAGACTGACGGCGCAATGGATGCAGGCAATATGCTCAAGCCGATGCTGGCAAGAGGCGAGCTTCATTGTATCGGTGCAACGACCCTCAACGAGTACAGGCAGTATATTGAGAAGGATGCAGCGCTTGAGAGACGTTTCCAGCCTGTCATGGTTAACGAGCCTACGGTTGAGGACACGATCAGTATTTTAAGAGGACTTAAGGAGAGGTATGAGGTTTTCCATGGTGTCAAGATCATGGATTCAGCGCTTGTCAGCGCAGCTGTTCTCTCCAACAGATACATTTCCGACAGGTTCCTTCCGGACAAGGCAATCGACCTTGTGGATGAGGCCTGCGCTCTGATCAAGACAGAAATGGATTCCATGCCTGCGGAGCTTGATGAGATGAACCGCAAGATCATGCAGATGCAGATAGAGGAGGCTGCCCTCAAGAAGGAGGATGATTCCCTGAGCGTTGAGAGGCTGGCCAATCTTCAGAAGGAACTGGCTGAGCTCAAGGAAGAGTTCGATGCAAGAAAGGCTCAGTGGACCAATGAGAAGACAGCAGTTGACAAGCTGGCAGCAATGCGTGAGCAGATAGACACCATTAACTCTGAGATAGCAATCGCCCAGAGGAATGCGGAGTATGAAAAGGCAGCAGAGCTTCAGTACGGCAAGCTCCCTGCACTCAAGAAACAGCTTGAAGAGGCAGAGGAGGAAGTAAGAAAAAAGGAAGCCGAGACAACTCTTGTACATGAGAGAGTTTCGGATGAAGAGATTGCAGGAATAATCAGCAGATGGACAGGTATACCTGTCAGCAAGCTTACCGAGAGTGAGAGGAACAAGACCCTTCATCTTTCGGATGAGCTTCATCAGAGAGTTATAGGACAGGAGGACGCAGTAACAAGAGTATCCGAGGCTATCATGAGGTCCAAGGCCGGCATCAAGGATCCCGGCAAGCCTATAGGTTCTTTCCTCTTCCTTGGCCCTACAGGTGTGGGCAAGACAGAGCTGGCCAAGACTCTGGCACAGGCATTATTTGACGATGAGAACAATATGGTCAGGATAGATATGAGTGAGTATATGGAGAAATATTCTGTGTCAAGACTCATAGGAGCGCCTCCCGGATATGTGGGCTATGAGGAGGGCGGTCAGCTGACCGAGGCTGTAAGGAGAAAGCCTTATGCGGTAGTTCTCTTCGATGAGATAGAGAAGGCTCACCCAGATGTATTCAACGTACTGCTGCAGATACTCGATGATGGACGTGTCACAGATTCACAGGGACGTACAGTGGATTTCAAGAATACGATCCTGATCATGACCTCAAATATCGGAGCACAGTATCTGCTTGATGGCATAAGGGACGACGGCACAATAAGTGATGAGGCTCAGAATGAGACCATGGAAGATCTGAGGGCTCACTTCAGACCCGAGTTCCTCAACAGGCTCGACG
Organism: Butyrivibrio sp.; assembly: GCA_024694565.1. Taxonomy (GTDB): domain Bacteria; phylum Bacillota; class Clostridia; order Lachnospirales; family Lachnospiraceae; genus Butyrivibrio. Next base: position 7,977 of record JAILJR010000113.1, read on the forward strand.
AGATCATAATGTTCAAGCCTCTCACAAGGGACAACATTGGCAACATAGTAGACCTTATAGTCACGGATCTAAACAAGAGACTTTCGGACAGGGAGATCAGTGTAAGACTCACAGATGCAGCCAAGCAGTACGTAATTGACAATGCCTACGACCCCATCTACGGAGCGAGACCCTTAAAGCGCTTTGTCCAGAAGCACGTGGAAACAATGTCAGCAAAACTGATCCTTCAGGACGCAGTAAAACCTAAAGACACAATAGAGTTCGACGTACAGGACAACGAACTCACCGCAAGAGCGGTTACCAACTGATAAAGTACATATTTATCACTGAGATGTGACTCATATTAGGGTAAAGGACAAAAGTCACCGGTCGTCTCCGGGATGTGCGTATTGCGCAACACCGGAGGCACCCGGTGACTTTTGACATTTCTCCTCTATAAACGACAGTTTATATCTGTTTCAGACTGGTCGGATGCGGATACCGTAAGCGCCCAAAGGACGTGCGCTTTTTTGGCTACCCGGTAGGTTGTGTTTCAGAGTAACACCTTATTTTATAATATTGTTATTTTTTATTTGCCTTATATAGTGATAAAATTAATGAAAGTGCATGCGTTAGGAGGCTTTCACTGAGTTGAGACGGTACACTGGTAGTTTCCATATAAAAAATATGGGTGTTTAGTAGGAAAATGGGGCAGTGATAGACATGAATGTTTTTAATGCTTCTACCTTTGCGATTTCTGAAGAAATTCGGGATCCTGTGAAAGATAAGAAGTATATGCCGATGGGGGTACAATGACAAAGAAAAAGCTTGCAATAGAAGTGATAGAGCGACTGAAAAAAGAGTATCCTCAGTCTCACTGCACCCTCGAATATGACAAGGCGTGGCAGCTGCTTGTGAGTGTGAGACTGGCTGCTCAGTGCACTGACAAGAGGGTGGATCAGATAACTCCGCTTCTGTACGAAAAGTACCCGACGGTAGCGGCTCTGGCAGAGGCGCCGGTGGAGGAGATTGAGAAAATAGTCCGTCCCTGTGGGCTTGGCAACTCCAAGGCCAGGGACATATCCGCATGTATGAAAATGCTTCACTATGAGTATGGTGACAAGGTGCCTGATACCATGGAGGAGCTTCTGAAGCTCCCGGGCGTGGGAAGAAAGAGTGCAAACCTTGTTCTGGGCGATGTATACGGGAAGCCGGCGATCGTTACTGATACCCACTGCATAAGATTGTGCAACTTGATAGGCCTTGTGGATGATATAAAGGAGCCGGGCAAGGTGGAGAAGGAGCTGTGGAAGATCGTCCCTCCGGAAGAGGGAAACGACCTCTGTCACCGCTTTGTCGATCACGGAAGGGCGGTGTGCATCGCAAGAAGACCAAACTGCCAGGCGTGCTGCCTTAAGGACATCTGCAGGACCGGGAAGAAAATTTAACTATCAGACGAGGAAAAAAGATGAGGGACATAGAGTACTTAAGACTTCTAAGCAGGGAATTTCCAAATTCCAGAAAGGCAGCAGCGGAGATAATAAATCTTCGCGCCATAAGTGCCCTGCCAAAGGGAACGGAATACTTCTTTTCAGACATTCATGGTGAGTATGAGGCTTTCTCACATCTTCTCAGGTCCTCCTCCGGTATCATCAGGGCCAAGATAGAGGAGACCTTTGGCGATATGATGTCAGAATCTGAACAGCTCCGGCTGGCAAACCTTATCTATTACCCGAGGGAAGTCATAAGCGGCATCAGGCACGATGACACTCTGACTGTCAGAGAGATGCATGAGTATCAGAAGATAACCATCAACAGACTCATCTCGATCTGCCGTGTGGTAAGCTCCAAGTATACAAGGTCCAAGGTCAGGAAAAAGATGCCCGCTGACTACGCCTATGCCATCGACGAGCTGCTGCATCTGGACCTGGGTGATCAGAATAAAAAGCTCTACTACAGCGAGATAATAAATGGAATAATCGAGATTGATTTTGCGGATGAGTTCATAATTGCCCTGTGTGAGCTCATACAGAATCTGACCATCGATTCGCTTCACATTATAGGAGATATCTTTGACAGGGGAGCAAGAGCCGATCTGGTCATGGAGGAGCTAATGAACTTCCATGATGTTGATATACAGTGGGGCAATCACGATATAAGCTGGATCGGAGCGGCCTGCGGAAACACAGCCTGCATCGCAAATGTCCTGCGCATAGGTATCAGCTACAATTCGTTTGATTCACTTGAGGACGGCTACGGAATAAACTTAAGGTCACTCTCAATGTTTGCGGCTGAGGTATACAGGGATGATCCCTGTGATAGCTTTAAGCCCCATATGCTGGATGAAAATAAGTATGACTCTGTGAACCCAAGGCTTGCAGCCAAGATGAACAAGGCAATAAGCATAATCCAGCTAAAGCTGGAGGGACAGCTCATCATGCGGCATCCTGAATATGACCTTGACAGCAGGCTGTTTCTTGACAAGATCGACTATCAGAATGGTGAAATAGAGATTGATGGCAGGAAATACAAGCTCAGTGATACCAATTTCCCGACGATCGATCCCAATGACCCATATAAGCTGACAGATCAGGAAGCTGAGCTGATGAGGACTCTGAGGCTTTCCTTTATCCACTCGCAGCTGCTCATCAGGCATGTTCAGTTTTTGTATTCACATGGTGCGATGTACAGGATCGTAAACGGTAATCTCTTGTACCACGGCTGCATTCCCATGGACGAAGACGGCAACTTCAGTCCCATGACAACCAGGGACGGAAGCTTTAAGGGAAAAGAGCTGATGGACTATCTGAATACCAAGATTCACGACGCTTTTTTCCTGGACATGAAGGATGAGCCCGACAGAAAGCAGGATGCAGTCGATCTCATATGGTATCTCTGGTGCGGGCCGAATTCACCGCTTTTTGGCAAGGATAAGATTGCAACCTTCGAGAGGATGTTTCTAAAGAGTGAGAAGGAGCTGATAAGGGAGGATTACAACCCCTACTACAAGTATTCTGCTATTGAGGAATACGCTGACAAGATCCTCAGGGAGTTTGGGCTTGACCCGGAGTGGGCGCACATCATCAACGGTCATGTTCCGGTAAAGACCAAGAAGGGCGAGCATCCGGTCAAGGCCAATGGCAAGCTCTACATAATAGACGGAGGAATCTCCAAGGCATATCACGAGCAGACGGGAATCGCCGGATATACACTTATCTACAACTCCTACAACATGGTCCTGGCAGCTCACAAGCCCTATGTGAGGGGAGAGGAGAACACTCCGGAGATCCAGGTGGTTGAGAGCTGCAAAAAGAGAATGCTGGTTTGCGACACCGATATTGGAAAGGCGCTACAGACACAGATAAATGATCTGAAGGATCTGCTGAAGGCCTTCGAAATGGGGCTCATTCGGGAGAAAAACTGAAATACTTGAATTTGGTTACAATTCAGTTGCCATCCGGGACGGGACAGGCCGCCGCGATATATGGCTGTCCGGGGGACGCTCTCGCTCTGTGAAAAACGTAGCGGTACTAAGCGACCAAAGTACGGTCGCAAAGTACCGACGTTTTTCAAAGCCCTCCGGCTCAGCCATATATTCGCTCTGGCCTGTCCCGTCCCGGCTGTCAACTGAATTGTAACTGAAATTGAGACATAATAGAATTTTGATAAAATTTTAAAAAAATTTAATTTGACGAATTTGTTTAGGAAATATTACAATATTTTGACAGTGTTTTTTTAAGAAAAAGTTTTGAATCATGGTGGATGATTCAGGGATGATTCTGTGGCAGTGAGGTTTTTTATGGATGCTAATGGTTTGAATGCGGAGCAGCAGGCTCTGTTGGCGAGTATAATGAGTAAGTCTTCGCAGGCCGGAGGCGGAGGTGGCTTTAGTTTTGCTTCGGCTACGCAGTCTGCGGCTGCTGCGCCTTCGCCGGCACCTGCTGCGCCATCTGCGAACAGCTCCAAAATGCTCAGTCAGGCTGAGATTGATGCTCTTATAGCGTCAATGGGAAATTAGATAAGGATTCTTCTGCAAAAAATGAGCGGTACGATATACCGCTCATTTTTGATTGTTTGAAGCCATCTGGAGTGTTAATATTAATATGTGGGCAACTAATGTACCGTCTCAATCACATCATATGAGCTGGACGGGAGAGCTTTTGTCGGTCGGCTCAATATGTTATAGACAGATTGTAATATACTGTATGCCGGGAATGGAGTGTTTTGTCAGTAAATACCAGGGCATTATATGACAGCTTTCGACAGCTGAGAGAGAATAATTCCTATTATGTTGATGAGAAAGATGTGATAGGTCTGAGGCATCAGGAAAGGAGTGGATATGTATATTAAAATGCAGTGTTCTGATAACAGTGGGATGAGCAATACGGAGATCTGTACCTTTTATGGGATAAGATATGTTCCAAGGTTTCGGTCTGCGGTAATATCGACTGAGCATATGAACCACGAATATGTCATTCCCATGACTCCACAGGACTATGAGTCTGCTGTAAGGCAGATCAACGATGCAATGAAAGCGCATGCCAGTATGATATCGATTGAGAAGGGATTTGTATACCGCGGAAGAAAAGGCGAAATACGAAACGGAGATCCCCAGAAGCTGACTATTGTATCGGTATGATATTATGTTGGCGTAAAAGTTCCCATAAGGCTCCGGGGGCTATGCGTTTTGCCCAGGCAACTGATAGGCCCAAGCAACTGATAGGCCCTTTGAGCTAGTCAGTCCTTTGAGCAGAAAACTTGGCAAGGTGTTTTTGAGCTTAGTACCGTTTCGAAGTGAAAGGGGCGAGAGTGTGCCCGAAGTGATTGTACAAAATGCATGGGGCCGTGGTGGGCATAGGCATTTGACGCTCTCATCAAGATATGATTCGGTGTCAAGGGCAATATACCGATGCCAGCAGGTATTTGGTGTATTCATGCTCCGGGGCGCTATAGATCTTTTCCGCAGGAGCCAGCTCACAGATGGCTCCGTTTTTCATTACGCATACCCTGTCTGCGATAAAGCTCACTACTGACAGGTCATGACTGATGAAGAGACAGGTAAGTCCTAACTGGTTCTTCAGCCTCTTCAGAAGATTTAAGATCTGTGCCTGGACGCAGACATCGAGTGCTGAGACCGATTCATCACACACAAGCAGTTTCGGACTTGCGGCAATGGCTCTGGCAATGCCTATGCGCTGCTTCTGTCCGCCTGAAAACTCGTGGGGGTAGCGGTTAAGGCAGTCCTCCTTGAGCTCGACCATATCCGTCAGCTCAAGAATCCTTTCATTCATTTCGGCCTGGGTGCCATATATCTTAAAGGCCTTAAGAGGCTCAGCTATGATATCGCGGATCTTCATCCTTGGGTCAAGGGAAGAAGCAGGATCCTGAAAGACCATCTGCATTCTGCTTATGTATGGTCTTAGAGCTCTTTCTGACAGCGAGGATATCTCTTTTCCTTCAAATGAAACGGTCCCCTCATCGGGCTTTATTATCTGCATAAGAATCTTTGACAGGGTGCTTTTTCCGCAGCCTGACTCGCCTACAAGAGCAAGAGTCTCACCGGTAAATATATCCAGACTTACATCGTTAACGGCAAAAATGCTGTTTTTTCTGTCTATGCGGTATTTTTTCTTAAGGTGCGACGCACTTAGAAGTACTGAATTGTCCATGATAACTCCAATTTATCAAAAGAGAGTAGCATAAGTATTACTGAAAAAGCTTTATGTTCCGGAAATAGAGTAGCACAGTTATTAGTGCAAAATTTATATGTACCGCTATGAACGTTGTGCAAATGTCATCGCAAAGGCTCTTATGATTTAAAAAGTGTGTTATGCAAGCTACGATACAAGAATTATTTATTTGAGATTATTGTGCAAATATCATAATTAAGGTTTCATGTACCTAATGGTGTTGCGTATGTATCACAAGGAAACTGTGTGGCATCTGACAAAATGATCTTCCCCGACCTGCTTAAGAGGAGGATTTTCGAAGAAGCACTTCTGAACATCCTCGCTGCACCTTATACAGAACTCGCACCCGGGGAATTTCTTGTTAACCACGGGGATATTTCCCGGAATAGTCTTTAAGTACTCGGGATTGCCTGATAGCTTTGGTATTGATGACAGAAGTCCTCTGGTGTAGGGATGCAGCGGGTTTGAAAAGAGCTCAGAGACCTTTGCCTGTTCCATCACAGTTCCGAGATACATTACATATACGTAATCACAGATTGCAGATACAACTCCCATGTTGTGGGTTATAACGAGCGCGCTCATTGAGCTCTTCGTACACATGCTCTTCATGAGCTTAAGTATCTGGGCCTGCGTGGTCACGTCGAGGGCAGTGGTGGCTTCATCGGCTATAAGAAGCTTCGGAGAAGATATCATTGCCATCGCTATCATGACTCTCTGCCTCATTCCCCCCGACAGCTCATGGGGCCAGGAATTGTAGCGAAGAGAAGGGTTTTCGATGCCGACACTTTCCAGCATCTTTATTATCTGCTCCCGGCTCTGTGAGGGGCTCTTTTCAAGCTTATGTATCCGCAGGACCTCCCTTATCTGATCGCCGATCCTCATCATTGGATTGAGTGATGTCATCGGCTCCTGAAATATCATTGCTATGTCCTGGCCGCAGCGCTTTCGAAGGTCCTTTTCCTTCAGTGTCACAAGGTCTGTCACCTTATCTTTTGAATCGTGCCAGAGAATACTTCCGCCGGTCACTTTGGCGACGGAGGGCAGGATGCCGTTTATGGATTTTGCCGTCATGCTCTTTCCACAGCCTGATTCTCCCACAAGACCGACTATTTGTCCGTTTGGGAGATCCATATCAATCCCTTTTACTATCGGAATAGATTCATTTTTTTTCTGTATTGAGACAGTCAGATTTTTAATTTCAAGCAGCAGATCTTCATTCATATTTTAGTACCGTGTCTTTGGATCAAGGATATCCCTCAGGGCATCCCCGAGAAAATTGAAAGCCAAAACCAGAATCATTATCATACCTGAAGGCACCAGTGACAGCCAGGGCATCTTAAAAAGAAATGCCTTTGACTGGCTGACAAGAAGTCCCAGAGAAACATCGGGGGGCTGAATCCCTATTCCGAGAAAGCTCAGTGCGCTCTCTGAAAGGATGGAGCCCGGTATGTTCAGCGTGAAAAGAACTATCAGAGTAGGGACGAGGTGCGGCAGAACATGAGTGGTTATGATGGTCAGGTTTTTTACACCCATGGTCTTTGCGGCGAGTATGTATTCGTTTTCAAGAATCGACAAAGTTGCCGACCTTACAACCCTTGCAATGCTTCCGCACTCCATGATGATAATGGAAAGTATGACAGAAGACAGAGATCCTCCGAATGTGTACATGATCACCATGGCAAGGAGCATCCCCGGAAAGGCAAGCGTCACATCGACGAGCCAGGTGATGAGAACATCAACGTATCTGCCGTAGTACGCCCCTGCGACGCCTAGGAGAGTTCCGAAAAGTACCGCAAGGGCAGTGGGGATGATCGCAATAAGCAGAGATACTCTCGTGCCATAGAGGAGTCTTGTGAAAAGATCTCTGCCGAGCTCATCGGTGCCCAGAATGTGCTGCGGCCCAGGAGGCATCAGCCTTGACAGGAGATCCTGTCTGTCTGCTTCATAACCTGAAAGAAATGGAGCAAAGACAGCCATGAGCGCGATGATGAGTATTATGCATAGAGATATGAATGCTGTTTTGTTCTGAAAGATTTTTTTTGCCATTTGTATAACCTGAAAAAACTAAGCCTTGGAACTGTCTTTGTGACTATTCAGTGCAGGCCGAAGCACTTGCTGCTGAGGACGTGCGAATATGTTGATATAGCGATGCACGGGGCGTATCTGATGCGAAGCCACGCTCGTGCGTATCTGCTCAGGACCAGAGCTTCAAATTGTTCAGAATAAGTACTAAAAAGCTACGTCCGTGCATATCTGCTCAGAACCGGAGCTTCAAATTGTTCAGAATAAGTACTAAAAAAGCCTCGCCCCGTGCGTAACTGTTAAGAACCGGTCCTGAGCAGTTACCTGTCTTTTTCCTTTACAAGACCTTTGTTTATGCTTCTGCCTCTGCGCGGCTTCTGAGCCTTGGATCAAGAACTGTGTTTAAGAGATCGGCGATAATATTTCCCAATGATATCACGAAAGCGGAAAAAAGAACGGTTCCCATCAGAAGCGGCATATCCCTTGTCTGGACTGCTGTTAGCGCCAGCTTTCCAAGACCGGAGATGCCAAAGATGCTCTCTGTGATAACTGCTCCCGACAACATGCTCGACAGCTGCAGCGCCATCATTGTTACGACCGGAATGATGGCATTTCGAAGTCCATGGGTCAGGAGTGCTGTTCTTGAAGTCAGGCCCTTTGCACGGGCGGTATCAAGATACGGAGCCTCGGCCTGCTCCATAAGTCCGAGACGGGTGAGTCTTGCAATGCTTCCGGCGCTGTTCCAGCCAAGGGCAACTGCGGGAAGTACCATGGACATGAAACTGCCGTTGTACATGAGGGGAAGAAGTGAGAGCTTGAAGTACATGAGATACTGAAGGGAAAGAGCGACCATGAATACCGGGACGGATATGCCAAGCAGCGAGATGCCCCGAAAAAGGTTATCGGGGAATTTTCCGGGGTACATCGCTGAGATTATTCCTGCCATGATTCCGAATATCCATGCGAATGCAGCGGATAACAATGTGAGCTTAAGCGTATTTGGAAAAGCGTCAAGAATAAGATTAAGGACCGGCTGCTTCATATAGTAGCTCTGCCCAAGGTCGCCCCTTGCCGCATTTTTCAGGTAGGTGAAAAACTGAACGGCAAAGGGCTTGTCAAGCTCCATGGACTCGGTAAGTCTTTTGACAGCTTCTTCGCTTGTATGCTCACCCAGGAGCACCGATGCCGGGCTCCCGGGAATGATACGTAGTACTATGAAAACCAGTAGATTTACGCCGAGGAGTACAAGTACGACTCCGAGGAGGCGTCTAAGAAAAGCCTGCATATTATTTAAGTTCAACTCCTGTAAAGTAAATATCGCTCCAGCCTGCCCAATGTGGTGTAAAACTCTCAACCCTGTCGCTTACGACATAGAGATGTTTAAGTGAAAACAGGGGAACCCATGCTGCATCATCCTGTATGAGCTTTTTCTCGAGGTTACCGTATTCTGTAATTCTTTCGACCGGATCTACTATGGCTCTTGCAGCTGCTACTCTTGCTATAGTTGCTTCGTCGGAATAGTTGCAGGAACGTATTGCAGAGTTGGACTTACTTCCGAAGAAGGTATAGATGATGTTATCAGGGTCATTGTAGTCAAGAATCCACAGGGCAAGGAAGGAATTCATCTTGCCGCTGTTTCTGAGGTCAAGCCAGCTTGCGTGATCATATGTCTTGACGTCGGCTTTGATGCCCACATCATTCAGATTCTGCGCGATTACCTGAACCGTATTTTTTGAGGCATCATTATTGCCTGAATCCAGGGATATCTCCATTTCAAAGCCATCAGGATAACCGGAGTCGGCAAGGAGCTTTTTTGCACCCTCGGGATCATAGCTTAGCCATCCCTGATTGTCCTTGCTATACCCCAGGCATCCTGTAGGATAGATGCCGTCCTCAAGATTGCCGTCTCCTTCATAGATGGAATCAAGGATGGACTTGCGATCAATTGCCATCTGTATGGCCTTCCTCACATTGACATCATTCAGGGGCTCACTATCCTCGTTCAGCATAAGGTAGTTCATGCCGAGACGATCGACAGAAACAATTTTATCTGAGTAGGAGGTCTTATACACCGAATCAACTATTGCAGAATCCAGCATCATGCAGTCCAGGATATCGAGATCTCCCTTCTGGAATGCCATATCCATTGAGGAAGAATCCATCACCTTGGCCGTTACTTTTTTTACCGAGGGCTCTGTACCCCAGTAGTGAGGGTTGTACTCAAATGTAAGCCCGACACCCTTATCCCAGGAGGTCACAACATATGGACCTGTGCCAAGTGTCTTTTCCGGAACAACTCCGAAATCGTCGCCGGCATTTGTTGTGATTGATCTTGACATAATGCTGGTCGATGGAGCCGCGAGCTGTGCCAGAAAGACTGCGAAGGGCTCTGCCAGGGTTATGGTTAAGTGCGTGTCATCTATAACTGTGATGCCTCTCAGCTCGCTGGCCTTTCCGTCCAGCATATCCTGAGCGCCGTCAATTGCTATGGCATAGTCGGTCTGGGCACTCTCGGGAAGTGTAAGGATCCTCTCAAAGGTAAACTTTACATCATCAGCAGTAAGAGGTGTACCATCAGAAAAGACAATGCCATCCTTGAGCGTTATACTGTATGTAAGTCCATCCTCTGATATGGAATAATCATCTGCCAGGCTGTTAACAAGTGTGGTGGAGCCGTCAGGATTTTTTACTGTTGTAAAGAGCGTATCGAATACGTTCATGGGTACAAGATAATCATTCGTAGTCTTGTGTACATCCATGCTGACTATGTCGGAGTTAAGGGCTATATTGAGATAAGCATCCCCTTCACCGGATGAAGCATCACTGCCGGCTGTTGAATCACCAGTAGAAGCAGTAGTTGGAGCAGTAGTCGGCGCAGTCGTATCCTTTGCCGTCTCAGTCCCATTTCCAGCCGGACTATTGCCGCAGGAAGCAACTAAAAGAGTCGCAGCAAGAGCCGACGCTGTCACGGACATTTTTTTAAAGAAAGTTTTTTTCATAAATTCCTCCTTGAATCCTCCATTAAAATTATGTTCATTGTAACTGCTATTCATCGATATTATCTTATTATATAAAAAATATGCACACTTGTAAAATGGACCCCGGGGACGGAGGTTAGGGGTCATTTGGGATGGTCTCAGGGGACGGAGGTTTAGGGCCATTTTGCAAAGGAGATGGTGGGGACGGGGGTGAAGGGGCATTGTGTAAAATGAACCCAAACCTCCGTCCCCTGAGTCCATTTAAATCGTGTTGAGATACTCGCCATTCGAGGGTATAATCTCTAATGTAGTGTTATTACGATGTGGTGGCCAAAAGTTTTCGCACAGCTCAAAGTCGGGTGGGAACTTTGAACCCGCATCTCATTATTCATCCATAAGGAGCGGGTTACCATTAACGCACGTCCTTTAGGCGATTACAGTATCCGCATCCGACCGGCCCAATTCAGATATAAACTGACGTTTATAGAGGAGGAACAATCATGCAAAGTGAAAGAAGACCCGATGATATGGTACGCATTACAACGCCTGAGCTGGCGGATGCCTTCATCGAGGAACAGATCGCCGCACTTCGAGCTCAGATCGGTGATAAAAAAGTTTTGCTCGCACTTTCCGGAGGAGTTGATTCTTCAGTGGTTGCAGCCATGCTCATAAAGGCTATAGGAGACAGGCTTGTCTGTGTACACGTAAATCACGGACTCCTTCGCAAGGGAGAACCGGAGCAGGTTATTGAGGTTTTCAAAAACCAGATGAAGGCAAATCTGATCTATGTGGATGCCACAGACAGATTTCTTGATAAGCTTGCAGGAGTATCTGATCCGGAGAAAAAGCGCAAGATCATAGGTGGAGAATTCATCGAGGTATTCGCAGAGGAAGCCCGTAAGCTTGATGGGATTGATTTCCTGGCACAGGGAACCATCTGGCCGGATATCCTTGAAAGCGAGGCTGGAATCAAAGCGCATCACAACGCCGGAGGCCTTCCTGAGGATATGAAGTTCGAGCTGGTGGAGCCTGTGAGAATACTCTTCAAGGATGAGGTACGTATCGTGGGTGAGCGCCTCGGCCTTCCTGCCAATATGGTTTATCGTCAGCCCTTCCCCGGCCCGGGGCTTGGAGTTCGCTGTCCCGGTGCCATTACAAGAGACAGATTGGAAGCAGTTCGTGAATCCGATGCCATCCTGCGTGAGGAATTTGCTAAAAACGGACTTGAAGGAAAGGTATGGCAGTACTTTACAGTCGTTCCGGATTTTAAGTCCACAGGTGTAAAGGAAGGTAAGAGAACCTTTGACTGGCCCTGCATCATCCGCGCCATCAACACCACTGATGTTATGGAGGTGACGGTGGAGCATCTTTCAGATGAACTGATTGACCATCTTGTAAAGCGGATCATCACCGAGGTTCCGGGAATCAACAGAGTCCTGTTTGACTATACTCCGAAGCCTCCGGCTACGGTGGAGTACGAATAATTGATAAAGTCCCCAAAGTGCTGTATTCCTGATAAGGGGAGTAACCGGGGACCGTAAAATGAACCCCAACCCCCGACCCCGGGGATCATCCCCGTCCAAGAGACCATCCGGGGACTATCAAAATGAACCCGAACCCCCGTCCCCAGGGACCATTATAAATGCAATGAGCCGACCGGCAAGCTTTTGTCGGTCGGCTCATATCATTAATGCGCAGCATTTCTATTTGCCTTAATTGGCGCAAAAATGTATAATTAGTGAGTGTTTTTTATATTTTTTATAATCAATAATTCAGAGGAGTAACAGCTATGTCAGAAGTTTACAATCACCATGCGGTGGAAAAGAAGTGGCAGCAGGTCTGGGATGATGAGAAGGCCTTCGCTGCGTCAAATGATTATACCAAGCCCAAGTACTATGCACTTGTGGAGTTTCCTTATCCTTCGGGCCAGGGACTTCACGTTGGACATCCGCGTCCCTACACGGCACTTGATATCGTTGCCAGAAAGCGCAGGATGCAGGGCTACAATGTTCTTTATCCAATGGGATGGGATGCCTTCGGACTTCCGACTGAGAACTATGCAATAAAGAACCACATTCACCCCAAGATCGTCACAGAGAACAATGTAAAGAGATTCAAGGACCAGCTCCACTCCCTTGGCTACTCTTTTGACTGGGACAGAGAGATTAACACAACTGATCCCGGGTACTATCACTGGACACAGTGGATTTTCAGAAAGCTCTTTGAGGAGGGCCTTGCCTACAAGAAGGAGATGCCAATCAACTGGTGTACCTCCTGCAAGGTTGGTCTTGCCAACGAGGAGGTTGTAAACGGCGTCTGCGAGAGATGCGGCAGTCCCGTTGTCCGCAAGGTGAAGAGCGAGTGGATGCTCAAGATAACTGAGTATGCCGACAAACTCATAGATGGTCTTGACACTGTTGATTATATCGAGAGAGTTAAGGTATCACAGAAGAACTGGATCGGAAGAAGTACCGGTGCAGAGGTTGATTTTGCCATTGCCGGCACTGAGGATAAGCTCACTGTCTACACCACAAGATGCGATACGCTCTTTGGCGCAACCTACATGGTCGTATCCCCCGAGCACCCTTACCTCGACAAGTACAAGGACAGGATAAAGAACTTTGACGATATCCTTTCATACAGAGAGGAAGCCGCAAGGAAGTCTGATTTCGAGAGAGCAGAGCTTTCCAAGGAAAAGACAGGTGTATGTGTTGACGGTCTTTCTGCCATCAATCCTGTAAATGACAAAGAGATACCTATCTGGGTTTCGGACTATGTACTTATGAGCTACGGAACAGGCGCCATCATGGCGGTTCCAGGGCACGATGACAGAGACTGGGAGTTTGCCAAGAAGTTTGACCTTCCTATCATCCAGGTTGTTGCCAAGGATGGGGAAGAGGTTGATATAAATGAGGCGGCATTTACCGATGTCGCAACAGGTGTCCTTGTCAATTCAGGCTTCATAACAGGTCTGTCCGTTGAGGATGCCAAGAAAAAGATGATCGAGTTCCTCGAGGAGAAAAAGATAGGTCACGCCAAGGTCAATTACAAGCTTCGTGACTGGGTATTCTCCCGCCAGAGATACTGGGGTGAGCCGATCCCCATCGTGCACTGCGACAAGTGCGGCTTTGTTTCACTCCCTGAGTCGGAGCTGCCTCTCCTTCTTCCTGAGGTTGAGAGCTATGAGCCGACGGACAACGGTGAGTCGCCTCTTGCAGCCATGACAGACTGGGTTAACACAACCTGTCCATGCTGCGGCGGTCCTGCAAAGCGTGAGACAGACACAATGCCTCAGTGGGCAGGATCCTCCTGGTATTTCCTGAGGTACTGCGACCCTGACAATGACAAGGAGCTTGCAAGTAAGGAAGCACTTAAGTACTGGATGCCTGTTGACTGGTACAACGGAGGAATGGAGCATACCACACTTCATCTTCTCTACTCAAGGTTCTGGCACAAGTTCCTCTATGACCAGGGCGTTGTTACGACTCCGGAGCCATATCAGAAGAGGACATCTCATGGCATGATCCTTGGTGAGAACGGCGAAAAGATGAGTAAGTCAAGGGGCAATGTTGTGAACCCTGACGATATAGTAAGGGACTATGGTGCAGATACACTTCGCACCTACGAGATGTTCATCGGTGCCTTCGACCTCGCAGCAAGCTGGTCAGAGGACGGTGTAAAGGGCTGCAGAAGATTCCTTGATCGTGTGTGGAAGCTTCAGGACATAATGACTCCGGAAGAGGGCTACTCCAAAGAGCTTGAAACTTTGATGCACCAGACCATACAGAAGGTCACAAACGATTTTGAGAATCTTAAGTACAACACAGCTATTGCTGCCATGATGGCTCTCATCAACGAGTTCTACAAAAAGAACGCTGTGACAAAGGGAGAATACAAGACACTCATAACACTCCTTAACCCAGTAGCTCCGCACATCACAGAGGAGATCTGGCAGACAATCGGCTGCGAGGAAAGAGTATATCAGCAGAAGTGGCCTGAGTTTGACCCCGCCAAGACTGTCACAAACACAGTCGAGATCGCGGTTCAGATAAACGGCAAGGTAAAGGCAACTCTCGAGATAGACAAGAATGATCCCAAGGAAAAAGTCATCGAAGAGGGCAAGAAGACAATAGCTGATAAGCTTCAGGGCAAGAATATCGTAAAAGAGATCTATGTTCCCGGAAGGATTGTGAATATTGTTGTGAAATAAAAATTGACAAAGGCCACGGGATGGATGAACGCTATTCCGTGGCCAATTTAAAATTTATGGTTAAGGAGGAAAACAAATATGGACGGTATGTCGCAAGAGAAATTGATAAAGGAATTTAATCAAGTTATTGGTGACAGAAAATTCAGTACTGCTTTAGATAGACAGAATCAGCTTGATGAGCTGCACAGAGTATATAGAAAACGGGAACTTGAAAAGCTTGATGATAAAAAACAAAGACCGGGAAAAAGACAATGTATTCTGAGCCAACAGCTTATGCACAGCAGATAGTTTCTGCCATGGACAAATACCGTCTTTATGACGAAGACTCTCGTTACTGGCTTTTCTGTGATGACATTTTTGATGAATTCCTTTTATCAAGGGATGAAAAGAAAAATGAGGATCAGGACGAGCTTATAAGGACGTTTAAGCTTCTTTCCTCCATGGGTCCCGGTGCTGTTTGGGAGAAGGTCGGAGAAAATATAACACCGGATTGCTTTGATGCAAATCAGAGATATATGAGTGATCTGGAAATTTCTTATGATTCTAAAATGGCGGATATGAGAAAGCGTCTCAAAGTTGGAGTAAATCAGAATGTTTTTACCAAGAAAGAGATAGAGAAAAATCCTGAGTACGCAGCAAGGCAGCTCAACAGCATCAGGGTTCTGGCAGAAATCTTTAAACCGGGTACTCGTTCGTATTTGGCGCTTGATGAGGAAGAAAAACTAAATGCTGACAGTCTTATGCATACTTTTGAACTTTGTCGGGAAGCTTATAGATCTGCAGGGTTCGCTGAGGACAGGGTAAATCAGTTAGCAGTTGAAAAAATAAAAAATGAAGCCAAATTTCCTGCCTCCATAAAGAGAGATATGGACTTATTTTTCATGGAGATTCAAAAGAAGAGCAGACTTTTAGATAAAAATGCGGATATAACGCTGAAATTCAATTATATAAATGCTGACATTTTTGATGAATCCAATTTTAAGCTTGTCGCAGACATCAAAAAGGCTGTGGAACAGAATCCGGAACAGTATCAGGCACATAAGAGCGAGATTGATAAGATGGTGAAGGAATTGCTTGTATCTCTTGAAGCGATCACCATGAAATCAAATGTCTCCTCCTGCCTTGCTTCTGCTGGAAATGAATACCTGTTTGAGAGTGATCCTGAGTTGAAGGAATATTATCAGCAGCTGTTACAGAAATTGGGGGACAAGGGTCCTGATATATTTGATGAGTATGTGGATGATTACATTGAGAATAATAGCAATTATGTTGAGAGAGCATATGCTACAGCCCTTCAATCTTCAATAATGTTTCGCCTTACAGGAAAAGGTAAACTTACGCTGGATGATTCATTAAAAAAACTGGATAAACAGGCATATAGTTGGGGAAGAGAAAATGTGCCAAAGGAATCCGCGGTTTATTATTCCGAACATCCGGTATGGCAGGGGATTAGAAATGTTGAAGATGATATGAAGAGGTTTAGATACTATCATCCGGAGATTGCGGAAACCGACTATTTTTCCTATGGCGCATATTACGAAAAAGAACTTGACAGATTGAAGCGGCAGAAGCCTGAGACAGAAGATGATAAAGCGCGTAATGAAGCAAAAAAGAAGGAATGCTGCTATAAGCTAAAATGGGCAAGAATACATCTGGGAATACATTCGAGAACTTTCCATTATGTTGGGGATCCGAATGCGAAGGTTCTTGGACATCCTGCTTTTGCGAGGTCGTTTAATCAAGAGCTTGATATGCCGGTTTTTAGAAATATGGACCCGGAAGCATACATTGATAATCTGGAGGATATTGCCTCACATATTTTTTTCCACGAACCGAATAAAGAGGAGCTGGAAGAAGCAAAGCAACGGCAGAAAAAAGGAATAAGAGAACACTTCAAATACTATGAAAAGCATTTTCAGGAGATGCTTGATAAATACGGAATTGGGCCAGCATCTCTGTCTATGATAGTATCAAATTTCAGTCAGATACGAAAAAACACAAACTGCACTCAGGAAGGCTCAAACCTGATACTAAATGATCGTTTGGTGCTTGATGAAAATGATGAAAATGATCTAAGGCTCTGGCATCTTACAAAGTACATCACTTACTTTTCGACATATTTGATCCACCTTTCAGGTACGCCGGCGCTCGGGATGTCTCAAGAGGAAATTAATAATAAATATAAAGAGCTTGTAAGTGATGTATGTTCTGACAGCATTGAGTATCTGAAGACGCATCCGTATAGGGAGAGATAGACTATGAAATCCGGCATGGATAAATACTCTCTCGATGGAGAAGTAGTTATATTTAATTATAGAGGTGTAGAAGATGCTGTATGAATTTGAAATTGGGAACAGGGAAAAAAGGCGGCTGAAAAATCTTATCCCGGAGATTTACAGAGATGAGCTTTTGAGGGATGAGCTGTTTGGTATAGCTACTTTTGATAGAAAGACTGATGTGGATAACCTTGTGGGAATAACTTTGGTAAGAGTCAAATCTGATTTTCAGGAGATTGTCTGGGTTGCTCTGACAGATAACTACTCTATTCCGGAGTATGGTGCTGACCTCATAAGGTGCAGGGTAGAAGCTGCTCAGGAAGTTGGGGCTCTTTTAGGAACCTTTTCAGATATTCCCGAATCAGAGATAGAAATGCAGAAATATTATAGACTTGCAGGGTTTGACATCATGAAATTTGAAGATGACAATTCTTATGTCAGAGCAGTAAAGCTGCGAGATGAAAGAAAAGCGCACTATCTCTTGAGAAAGTTAACGCCGCTAAAGGCGTGAAAGTGGGAAAATAAGATATCGCATGAGCTGATCAACAAAACCTGCCCGGCCAGCTTCAGACCGGAAAAAACTTGGCATATACTCAATGCATAAAGCACCTTATGTTGTTCGCCTTGAATCCGCCAAAATGAGCTCAAAACAGAAAGCAGATTTTCCGGCAAGAAGCATTGGAGTGAAGAACGAAGAATTTTCATTAGTGAGCAAAAGAACGCATGTTTCTGAAGGACTACAGGAAGAAAAGACTTTCAGAGAAAAGCTTGAAGAAGTAAAAAAAAGCAAAGATTTTGCCCGGAAACTGAAGGAGCAAAGCTATACTTTAAAGTCTGAAGACAGAAAGTGGTCTCAAAAAGCTTCACAGCTATATCAAAAAGCTCTCGATACTAAAAAGAAAGTAAGAGCAAACAAAGAACAGGTTGCACAGCTCCTGCGTGATGTAAAGGGAGCTGAAGACAAGGTGTCTGAAATAAGGTGTATGCGGGATACGCTTCTTTTAACGCCTCAGCTTCATGGAATGGAAGAAAAAGTTAAGGAACAATTTCGTATGGAGTTGAATTTTGCAGTCTTTGTGGCGGAAAGTGCTCTTTTGTGTCTTGAGTATATAACTACCGGTGAAGAACCGGATTATTTGCATGGAAGTTATATAAAAAGGCGCTGGAATATAAATTGTGATCACATTGATCCCACAAGACCACTGGCTGAGCAGATTCCTTGCATGGAGAAATGTTTAAGCGAAATAACAGACTATGAGTGTAGTAAATATCCGTTTACTCTTGCTTATGAAAAGAGGATTCCTATCGAACAAAAAAAGGAATTAAAAGATACGGATATTGAAGCTGCCTTCAGCGAGCTTTTGGATAAGAAGGACAAGTACCCGGATTTATTCCTGGAACCGGGGATAATCAGGATATTCAAGTATGTACCGGAGTTAATACTTCTTTTTAATGAGGTCAAAAATCTCAGAGAGGCACTTTCTCATAAACTGTCTGAAAGTGATGATGAAAAGTATGCGAAGATGTATGCAGATTGTACTGCCATGTATAATACATTGCTGCTGCGACATAGATTTATGATATCAGCATCGGTTCTTACCTCATCTGAATTAGTAGAGAATAGTCCTTCGTTTAAAAGTGCATCCTATGATTATTCATTGAGGGAAATCAGAAAGGTAATGAGATCCAATATGCTCAAGGTTGTGGATTAAGCGTTTTGAGGCATACCATTATTTATTATTGTATAATAAATATGCAACATCGTTTATGGACAAAGAGAGGAAATACTATGGAACCAACACCGAGCCTGGTGCAGGCAAAAAGAGAAACTAATGAATTTTTAACAGAGCATATTGAAAGCCGGCAGTCAGTCAATATGGAAATTGATGAGGTGAGCCGTGGGCAGATCAATAAAATGAACCAATTCAGTGAGGGGCAATCGTTTAAATTTGAAGAAGATTCTGCCATGCTTGGAAAGAAAAAAATCTGGAAACCTGATGAATTTGAGAAGGAGAAGAATAAGAAGATCGAGAAATCCAGGAAGCTTACTTCCAAAGCTACGGCTGATACTCTGGAACTATATAATACAATGAAAGAGAGAAACCAAAACAAGCTGGATAACTATCGTCAAATCTACGAGCAGGAAAAGGCTCCCTGGGATCAGCAAAAGGAAATGGCACTGAAACGCATCGATGATTTTAAGGCATTACGGCTGGAAAAGAGGATGCTCACGACTGCATATGTCAAGACTCATTTCTCAGAGCTTATGGATATTGTAGAATCCTATAATGAGATGAAAGATCTGGCAAAAAGAGAAAAGCACGAAGTCTTAGGAGAAAGGGACACTATACTTGCTGATTATCGAAAAGATCAGGATCACAAAAAAATGCTTTCTAAGATAAGTGAATGGGAAGCTAAGATGGATCAAATGAATACGTATAAATTATGGCTGGATAACCGTATTGCTGAAATAAGTGGACCATTGGATATACTTACTGACAGAATGAAACGCTATCTCGCCAGAAACCGTTTGGATATGAATGGAAACATCCTGAAGGATGATGTACAGATAAGTGCCTTTACATACAATGATCGTGTGGACAAACAGTTTAGTTCAATAGAATCCCAAATTCAGAAAAAGGCAGTAAATTCCGACAAATATGATCCTGAACAGCTCTATAATGCCAGAAATGAGCTTATTGGCGAAATAGTCAATCATAATAACAACTATATCAGTGAGCTGGAGGTCATTCTACAAGATGAGAATTATGTAGCTGAGCAAGACAAATCTGTAATTAATACCGGTGTCTTCCTTATGAATTCCAGAGATCGTGTCAAAAACATCCGTCCTCTGCGAAAGTATGTTAAAGACATTGAAAGGACTATATCTTTCTATGAAGAAAGACTGGAGGAATTATCAAAAGAAAAAGGTGATGATCCTCTAAAGCAGAGAAGACAAAAAAAGGAGATTCAGGAAGAGCTTTTCAGAGCAAAACGGCAATTTACTTCAGTCAAGACGACCCTTGCTCTTGCAGAGGCAGAAGGAAAGCTGCTTCTTTCAAAAACTGTTGATGAAAAGAAAGCTGCTCTTGATAAAGTAGCCGATCTTTGGAGTGACTATGTAAGGTGTCATCAGCGTTTTATTAAAGAGCATCAGCCACTTACAGGTACCATGGGATTTGAAAACGGTATCAGGAAGATTTCAGCACATGCTGCGATGGATAGTAATTCAGACTTTAAAAATCAGGTGTTTAAGAACAATATAATGAGTATAGGCAGGAGGCTCCCTAAAGAAGGTGAATTTTGGGAACTGGCTAAAATGGCATTTGCGTATGGAAGCCTGACGCATTACATGGATGAGCCTAAGGAGGAAATGAGACGCCTTAAGGAGCTTATCAGAGTAAGGAATAGTTTTCCGAGTGAAGTAGATAATATCACTACTGACAAGCCTGCTGTGAAAGAACTGATAGCAGAGCTTGACGGTTATCTGAATAAGCTTCAGCACGGACCGCATGAAATTCCATATGGTGAGGAGACCAGCTTTGTAGATCAGTCGTATTATGACAAGTATTCATTGAAAAGTAAAGAAAAGATTACAGAATACGATATGGTTCTGAAGCAAAACTCAAAGACGCAGCAGGAAAGCATTGTGGATGTTGCTTTTAAAGACATGATAATGTGGGAAGAGATCACTCCGAATACGCCTCTCTTTGCCCATGAACCAACTATTAATGATCTTCGTCAGTCAAAGTCGACAATGAGCTACATAACAGCAGCAACCACAGGTCTTATTAATCTTGATCCGCAAATCATAAAAAATTGCATTCATGATAATGGAGACGGAACAGTGACTGTACGTTTATATGAACCACCAAAAACTATCGGAGGAGAGTGCAAACCAAGGTATATCAGAATCCTCAAAAGAGTTCCAATGCTAAAAACAGGAGAAGCTTTATTTACAGATGGTCCTTACTGGATGCAGCTTATTGAGCGGGCAGCTGCAGCGGTAGGGATGTTCAGGGAAGGTCGCCAGGGTTATCAGTCTCTGGAGTACGGCAGGGGAGATGAGTGGATTACAATTCTGACAGGAGCAACCGGAGGAACGCTCTTTGCCCGGGACAGCGATGTAAAGCCGGAAGAAAACGAAAGTTATGACGATATTTTTGAAAAACTCAAAAACGCTGCTGAAGACAAATGTATATATCATGCAACAACCAGAGAAGATGCTGCTGATAAGATAAGTGGACATGCCTTTACTGTGCTTGGAGTAAAAGAATTAAATAATCAGAGATTTGTTACACTCAGAAATCCTTTCGTCAATATGATGCGAACCGTGACTGAAAATGATGTTACATCAGATTCTGCTGCAACCGTGGATGATACGTATGGTCAGTTTGATATGCCTTTTGAGGAATTCATGAAGACAATGCAGACAGTTACCTATTCAGACATGAACAAAGCTTTCCCCTAAATTGGCAGATAATTGATACAGGGACAATATACAGAGCCGGATACCGTTAGCGCGCGTCCTTTGGGCGCTTACGGTATCCGCATCCGACCGGAATAAATCAGATATAAGTTGTCTTTTTCTGAACTTTGCATATTTTTACGCTAAAACGGCTGAAGGCATGAATATTGCTGAGATTTCGGCAATTTCTATCATGTAACTAAGTTGAACTGACTAAATCTTAGAATTCAATGTTTATGCGTATTTGGGGATTTAGTGCAATTTTTTACAAAGTTCAGACTTTTATAGAGGAGGAATAACTTTTGAATAGGATAACAATAACTAAAAAAAATCTGAATGATTTTGAAAGCATGATCCCCCGGGAGCTCCATGAGGCAGTTGCAGCTGAGAAGGTTTCTGCCATTGGAATGAAGTTTTCAGGGATGGAGGCTGGAGCGGCAGTCTGGACGGATAATCCCGGAGATGACTATGGAACGCTTCTTAGCCTGTTTGTACCGCCTGAATTCAGGGGACTTGATGTTGGGCATTGTTTATTGCAGGAAGCTATCTTTGACATGGGGGCAGCCAAAAAAGCCGGGATTACTTTCAAGTATGAGGACGAAGGGCAGCGCAGGACTCTTACTCCTTTTTTCAACTCTTTTGGATTCCGTACGGATGTATTTGAGACACCTCTTGGGCGAATAACACTTAAAGAGGCTTCGGACAGGATTGAATCCACTTTTGGAAAGGTAGAACAATTGGGAGAGGCTATCAAAAGGCTTGGCGGTGATGATCAGAGAATAGCATCTGAGTACATCACTTCCCTCTATGGAGCTGAGTCCAGGCTGTATTTTTCCTCAAAGCCTGACAGCTTTATCATCATTGATAAGGGTAAGGCAAAGGGGGTACTTCTCTTTAGTGAAGAGGAGGAGACGGTTCTGAGCCTGGACTATGCGTTTTCCAAATCTCCGAAGCACCTGGCAGGACTGCTAAAGTATGCAATCATGAGTCTTAGTGAGAATTATGCTCCCGAGACAAAGGTAGAGATGCTGCTTACAACACCTGAGGGGATGAACCTGTTTAAAGGGCTTTTTGGAGAGGCAAACGATATCGTAAGGATAGCCAGGTGTCGACAAAGCTTTAAGACATACTGATTATTTCTTTTCGAAGAGACTAGTGTACCATCTCAATCATTTCTTTACTTATTTGCACCATCTTGACGCCATATGCCGCGTTGTCATCAGTCGTCGATGCACTCGCATCGACTCCCTCTTCCGCCTTGCATCTGAAAAAATTCTCGGCGGATTTGTTACAGGTATTTATTATTTGGTGTACTAGGTTAAAGCTTTTTAGTTACAATTCAGTTGCCAGCCGGCTCATTAAATACAAATGGCCCACTGCTATGCAGTGAGCCATTTTGTTATGTTACTGATACCATCTTTCTGCATCTTCCCTGAACTGCTCTAAAGAGGGCAGGTCAAGGTAGAACATGTGTCCTGAGGGGTAGTAGGTAAAGGAAAGGTTATCCTTCCTTGAATCATCCATATATACGTGGTTATAGGTCCATTCTGCTGCATAGAAGGGAGTAGCACCGTCGTAATATCCGCACAAAACCCAGATCTTTAGATTGCTGTTTGCGGTCATGCAGTCTTTTATTATATCTTCCTGGGCAAGGTAATAATTATCAGTATTAAATCCCCAGTTGTAGTTCACATCCAATGACAATGGTATATAAGGATCATCTGTCTGGTAGTTAAGCTCATCTACAATAAACTGATTAACAGCCGAGACAAGTGGTAAATCTACATCAAAGGTCGATGGATCAGAAGTGCCGTCATAAATGGAAGCATTTATTACAGGCCCGGTAAAGCGTCCGTCGTAACGGCCGGCTACAAGCTTATCGTCTGCAAGCAGCTCTTTAAGGAAATCGTCGAGATCGATCCTCAGGTTATGCTTAAGGACAAAATCCTTATCTACTCCTATATATTTGGATATGTCATTGGCAATCTCATCTTTATCACTCTGTTTGATATTTCTGCCCATGAACAGGGCCTCTACATAATCATCGCTTACAAATTCACGCACCTCATCAAGATAATCCGAAAGCTCCATATCCTGGTATTTATCATCAAGCTTGCCATGATACCAGGCATCTGCAGCATAGGTGGGCAGGTAAGAGGCATAGGGAAGATCGTTCCCGGTACCAAAGGATAAAGTGGAGAAATCATTTACTGATGAGATCAGCATAAGCCCGTTGAGACCAAGTGAATATGTACTAGCCAGATATTGACACAGGCCGACTGCGCGGGTGGTTCCGTAGGACTCGCCTGCAACATATTTAGGAGAGCTCCAGCGCTTGTTCCTGTTTATATATAACCTGATAAAGTCACCTATAGTACGGATATCATTGTCATATCCAATGAAGTTTTCTTCATTTTCGGCCTTGGAGTAGCCGGTGCCGATAGCATCTATGAAAACAAGATCTGTGAGGTCAAGAAGGGAATTGTCATTGTCAATGAAGGTTGCAGGGAGAGTAGTGGCGTGACCAATCTCATCCACATCCATGCGCTTTGGACCCATGCAGAGGAAGTTTGCGTAGAAGCTGGCTGCACCGGGACCTCCGTTAAATGCAAAGGTTATAGGGCGCTTGCTGGCATCATGCTGATTGTCCAGGGTATAGGCAATGAAGAATACGTCGCACTGTTCGCCGGCACTTGTGACTGCCATCTTTCCGACGGTGGCAGTGTAGCTGTAGGATTTTCCTCTTATGACAGCTGTATGATTGGTCTTAACAAGATCATCAGCTGCAGCTTCATTTTCCGGAGCTGCAGCTTCCATTGTATCATCAGTCTGCTCCTCAGAAGGCACATTTTCTTTTGCCCGGACATTGAGAGCGGTAATTGAAAAAAGCATTAATACTACCAGCAGCATTGATGTGATTCTTTTTTTCAGCATAGTTTTACCTCCATTTCAGGTTATAAGCTAAACCACTTTTTCACAGATGCCTTAGGACGGTCCACGGCTTTAGGCTTGCGATTATTGCAGCCGGGGTCATAAAGCAATCCGCTTTTCACAGTTGCATTAGGACGGCCCACGGTTTAAGACCCGCGATTACGGCAGCCTTGCTCCTAAGGCTAAGTGTCTTCAGAAATAAAAAAGTGATTTATGGTACAGTTACAGGAAAATACATGTAAATCGTACCATAAATCACTTTTGAGATTTGAAGGAAAGACGAAATTTTATAAAATTTTAACCCATACGTTTTGGGATGATCATGTCAACGGTGGTTCCGACTCCGAGCTTGGATTTTACGTGAACCTCAGCGTCCTCCATGAGCCTTAGTCTTCCGCGTACATTCTTGATACCGATGTGGTTGTCGTAGGAAAAGTCAGAGGACTTTAGCTTGTCAACGTCAAATCCGTTACCATCGTCGCTTACCTGAACCTTCACATATCCATTGCCCTTAATTGTCTTTATCCTGATATTGATCTTCTGCTGTTCATCGCTCCCATCAAAGCCGTGTCTTATTGCATTTTCTACAATGGGCTGGACAGTCAGGGGAGGAAGTTCAAAATCTGTTGTCTCGAGATCGTACTCAACATTGATTCTGTCTTTAAACCTCGCCTTTTCAATCTCAAGATAAACCTGGGTGTGTCTCAGTTCATTTTCGAAGGGGATAAGCTTTTCAGTATCAATGGAGGCGATGTTTTCCTTGAGGTATTCTGAGAGGTAGGAGATCATCTGCTTGGCCTCTCCGATGTTCCTGTCGCAAAGATCTGAAATGGAGTTCAATGCGTCGTATACAAATTCAGGCTTTATCTGGGAAAGGGCAATTTTTGTTCGCATCTCCACCAGCTCATCGTTCTGCTTGCGGATATGCATTTCCTGAGCGATCATGTCGTGGGCGTTGTCACCAAGAGCCTGGGCAAACATGATCAGTAAACTGATGATGACTGCAATGTTTGAAAGTGAGTAGCCGTAGAAAAAGATCTGTATGATTATGGATGCTAAAGGGAGGATACCAAAGCTGAGAAGTGCAAAAAATCTTTTTCCGTCAAGATTCCTTCTATTGAAGATAAGGTGAACTATTCCGATTATGAGCTGAAGCACGGACAGAGCAGCAAAGAGAGGAAAGCCCGGACCTCTCTGATACAGATTAGTCTGCTTATCGATCGTGTAGACGAAGCCGTTTATCAGGGAAACAATCAGGAAAAAAAGCTGTATGAAGGAAATGACAACTGAAGCATAGAGGACCTTAATACTCTTGTTTCTCTCCCTGAGGGACGAAATGGAATATCTGATAAAGAAAACCGGCAGTATGGAGTTGAGAGCAAAGCTCATGAAGTTTGTCAGTGCCACAGCGCCATGCGCAAAGGTACCTGTTTCTCCTCTGAAGAACCATGCAAAGGCGTCAAAAAACAGCATCAGTGCCCCCAGTCCTTCCAGGTAGCACAGTTCACGAAACTGTCGTTTGACTATGGATCTGCTGACAATGAGATAACCTGAAGCCAATAAGCAAAAAACGGCGCCAAGTAGTTCCAGATCAGTATAAAAGTATTTTATTTCCACCACGAATTCCCCCCTGTTAACAACACCTGCTTCTATTATACAATAAAACAAAAAAAAGAGCAGTACCATACGAAAAAATGATACTGCTCAATTAGTGGTAATGTTTACAATTAAGTGGTCAGGCGGAACAGGCCGTACTGCCGCGATGTATTGCTGCCAACCCGTCTTTAAGCGCACTCCTCATCTGAGAGGGAAGTGCTCTGGTGCACCATAACCTCTTTGTTGTAGCAGGCGAAGGCGGAATCAACCAGTTGTCTTTCGGGCTTCTTGGTAAAGAGGGAGACAACAGGAACTATTATGAGTCCTGCTATCATGCAGAATGCACCGGCGTTGATGGGTGACTGAAGCAGAGGCGGGAAGCTGGGCCTTACAAACATGTTGGCTAGCATTACAACTGTTGAGAAGACAAAGCTGCACCAGACACCGGCCTTGCTGGTCCCCTTCCAATACAGGCCATATAGGAATGGAGCGAGGAAGGCTCCTGCAAGGGCTCCCCATGACACGCCCATGAGTTGTGCGATAAATGTTACGTTCTGCTTGTACTGAACGATTGCAATAACGACTGAAATGGCAACAAAGACAACGATGAGTGCTCTCATGATCGTGAGCTGTTTCTTTTCATCCATGTTCTTTACCACATGGCCCTTTAAGAGGTCGAGGGTAAGAGTTGAACTGCTGGTAAGGACCAGAGATGAGAGAGTGGACATTGAGGCTGACAGAACCAGAACAACTACAACGGCGATGAGCAGGTCAGGAAGACCTGAAAGCATTGTGGGAATGACAGAGTCGTAGCCGTTTGCAGCGATGTCAATCCTGTCTGAAAAAAGTCTGCCGAAGCCGCCGACGAAGTAGCATCCTCCGGCTACCACAAAGGCGAAGAAGGTTGATACAATGGTGCCCTTTGAGATGGCTTTTTCACTCTTTATCGCATAAAATTTCTGCACCATCTGCGGAAGGCCCCATGTTCCGAGAGAGGTAAGCAGTACTACACCGAGAAGATTTACAGGGTCGGGACCAAAGAATGAAGCAAAGATTCCCGGAGCTGTCGATACGCTTTCATCCTGTATCATTGCAAGTCCCTCCAGGGAAGCAATAAATCCACCCTGGCTGTTTAGTACGCATATAACTACGGCGCTTATGCCGATGAGCATTATGATGCCCTGTATAAAGTCGTTGATCGCTGTAGCCATGTAACCGCCTGCGATAACATATATTCCGGTGAGAACCGCCATTACGATAACACATACAGAGTAGTCAATATTGAAAGCCATTCCGAAGAGCCTCGAAAGACCATTGTAAAGAGATGCAGTATAGGGTATCAGGAAGATAAATGTGATAATTGATGCTGCTATCTTGAGGGAATTGCCGCCAAACCTTGCTGCAAAGAACTGAGGCATTGTGGCAGAGTCAAGATGCTGGGTCATGATCCTTGTCCTGCGGCCAAGGATTACCCACGCAAGCAGAGATCCTATCAGGGCATTTCCAATACCTGCCCAGGTTGCTGCGATTCCATATTTCCAGCCAAACTGTCCTGCATATCCGACGAAGACAACGGCTGAAAAATAAGAAGTTCCATAGGCAAAGGCTGTTACCCACGGTCCAACAGATCGTCCCCCGAGAACAAATCCGTTTACGTCTGTAGAATTCTTACGGCAGATAAAGCCAATTGTCAGCATTACTGAAAAGAATACTACAAGCATTAGTACTTTGATGATCATACTGATTCCTCCATTTCTGGTCCTAAGGGAATTGTTTGCAGTGGATTCCTCAGGACAGTCTACAGTTTCATATAGTTCTTTACTGTGTTTGATACTTTAGCACTTAAAACTGTAACGCTTTTAAGTGTTAAAGTCAAGAGGTGAGTCAATGGGGACGTTACAGTTTGACTCATTTTTATGAGTCAAACTGTAACGTCCCCATTGACTCCTGACAGATAAGACAGAGGTAATACAAAGGGGCGTTTCTTATGACATTGAGTCAAAAGAAACACCCCTTTTCTTCCGGTTGTTTTTAAATCTGCGAAATATCTTCCTGCGTAAGGCTCTTAAGCCCCTTGCTTGTAAGTCTTGCTTCGGCGGCTTTGGTGTCAGCGACCCTGAAGATCATCAAGGCCTTGTCGATGAGCTTGCCGCCGGGGAAGGCGTACATGTACTCGATGTTGACCTCAGCATCGGCAAAGATCTCAAGCAGCTTGTCAAGGCCGCCTGCCTCATCGGGAATCTCGATGGCCAGAACCGGTGTGAGACTGGCTACAAAGTCGTTCTCCTTGAGAGTATTAACCGCAGCCATAGCATCATCAACGATCAACCTTGCGATTCCAAAATCTTTAGTTTCAGCAACGGAGGTTGCTCTTAAATCTATCTTATTTGCAGCCAGAACCCCAGTCATTTTTTTCAGTGTACCGGGTCTGTTTTCAAGAAAAACTGATATCTGCTGAACGCTCATTTTATTTCTCCTTTACTGGTATATTATTCAATCAAATCTTACGCTTATCGATAACCCTCACAGCCTTGCCTTCGCTGCGGGCGATGGTCTTAGGTGCTACGAGAGATACCTTGGCCTTGATTCCCAGCATTGACTTTAGGTCGTCGGAGAGCTTCTTCTGCCTGTTCTCAACTTCGCCCAGATTGTCGTTGAACATCTCGGGAGTCATTTCAACCTGAACATCAAGAGTGTCGGTGTTGTTGACACGGTCAACCACGATCTGGTAGTTTGCAGCATATCCGTTGTTGAGGAGCACTGTTTCGATCTCACTCGGGAATACATTTACACCTCTGATGATGAGCATGTCGTCGGATCTGCCCATCGGCTTGTCCATTCTGATGAGGGTTCTTCCGCAAGAGCATTTTTCTCTTGATACTCTGCAGATGTCCCTTGTGCGGTATCTGATCATAGGAAAGGCTTCTTTATCTACTGCTGTAAAGACTAGCTCGCCCTGGCTACCCTCGGGAAGCACTTCTTCGGTTTCCGGATCGATGATCTCAACTATGAAGTGATCCTCGTTGACGTGCATTCCCTTCTGCTCTGAGCACTCAAAAGCAACACCGGGGCCTGAGAGTTCTGTGAGGCCATAGATATCGAAGGCCTTGATTCCCATTGTCTTTTCAATGGAGTGACGCATCTCCTCGCTCCATGCCTCGGCTCCGAAGATGCCGGCCTTGAGAGGAATGTCGTCGGGGCCATAGCCAAGCTCCTGCATGCGCTCTCCAAGGTATGCGGCATAGCTTGGTGTGCAGCACAGGATCGTTGCCTGAAGGTCCTTGATGAACATGATCTGTCTGTCAGTGTTACCTGAGCTGATAGGAACGGTCATACAGCCAACCTTGTGAGAGCCTCCGTTAAGGCCGGCACCACCTGTGAATAGACCAAAGCCGTATGAAACCTGGCAGACATCTTCTTTCGTGCCTCCGGCAGCAGTGATGGCTCTTGCGCAGCAGTCATCCCAGAGGTCAATGTCGTGCTGGGTGTAGTAGGCGATGACTCTTTTTCCTGTAGTTCCTGATGTGGAATGGATCCTGACCACCTCATCTCTGGGAACTGCCAGAAGACCGTCGGGGTAGGTTTCACGAAGATCCGCTTTTGATAGAAAAGGAAGCTTATGAAGGTCGTCAACTGACTTGATGTCGTCGGGGGTGACACCCTTTTCTTCCATTTTTTTGCGGTAGTGAGGCACATTTTCCCATACATGTCTGACCTGGTTTACGAGTTTCTCTGACTGAATTTCCCTTATCTTTTCATAAGGGGCACATTCAATCTCCGGTTGATAGTAGCGCTCCATCATTTCTCCTCCTGTAAATGGTTGGTGTTGCAATTGTTAAAAACATTATGCTGAAAATTCCTTTCCCAGCTTGAAAGCTTTCTTGTTCATCTCAAGGAACTTAGGCGGTACGTTTGCTTCAAGCGACTTGAGCCATGCTTCTTCAGGAAGATCAAAGTAGTGGGAGAGTCTTCCGAGAAGAACTATGTTAACAGCCTTTGCCGAGCCGGCCTGTTCTGCCAGTGACAGGCAGTCCAGAGCATCTACCTTAGCGCCGCTGGCCTTGAGCTTCGAAGTGAGGTCATCAGGATATACAGC
Source organism: Butyrivibrio sp. (assembly GCA_024694565.1). GTDB lineage: Bacteria > Bacillota > Clostridia > Lachnospirales > Lachnospiraceae > Butyrivibrio. The sequence goes on from JAILJR010000113.1 coordinate 38,223, forward strand.
TGCTCCTGTGATGACAGGCATTGGGTCTATCTGCTGGGTGTTGGTCACGATCTGACCGTCTTTTTTAAGGAAGGGAAGCCATCTTGCAGCCTCGAGCAGCTCGAAGGATACTATGTAGTCGGCCTCGCCCTTGTCGATGACCGGTGAAAAGACCTTGTCGCCATATCTGACATAGGTCACAACGGAACCGCCTCTCTGGCTCATGCCGTGTACCTCTGATACCTTTACGTCATATCCCTGTGAGAGCAGAAGATGGCCGAGGAGCTTGCTCGCAAGCAGGGATCCCTGTCCGCCTACACCCACAATCATGATATTCTTTGTTTCCATAATGTTAAAATTCTCCTCTATATAACGCCAGTTAATATCTGACTTATTCAGGTCGGATGCGGATACCGTAAGTGTCCAAAATACGTGCACAGGCGGTATACGGCTCCTAAAAAGATTTTGTGGTCTATAGAATTACTTCAGAAATCGGATATTTCAAATCTGCTTTATCAGTTGATCATTCCCTCAAAGGCTCCTACCGGGCAGAGTTGACTGCAGACATTGCATCCGACACAGAGTGTATTGTCGATGGTAGCTTTGCCATCCTTCATTGAGATGGCAGGGCAGCCTATCTTCATGCAGCTCTTGCAGCCTACGCACTTGTCCCTGTTGATGGAAAGAGGAGGGTTGTGCTTTACGTATTTAAGCAGTGCGCATGGGCGCCTTGAAATGATAACTGATGGAGCTTCAACTGAAAGCTCTTCCTTCAGAACCTTATCACACTCATCGAGATTGTAGGGATCAACAACGCGGACGCGCTCAAATCCCATGGCCTTGCAGAGTGCCTCAAGATCTATCTTTCCTGCGGGATCTCCCTTGATGTTGTAGCCGGTTGTGGGATTCTGCTGGTGTCCTGTCATTCCGGTTATCGAGTTATCCACGATGATGATAGTGGAGTTGCTCTGGTTGTAGGCAACATTTGCAAGTCCTGTCATGCCCGAATGCATGAAGGTTGAATCGCCTATAACGGCAACTGTTCTTGATTCGCTTTCTTTGCCGCGTACTTTGTTAAAGCCGTGAGTGGCACCGATTGATGCGCCCATGCAGAGAGTCATCTCAATTGCACCGAGCGGCGGAACAGCGCCTAAAGTGTAACATCCTATATCGCCGAGTACTGTACAGTTATTCTTTTTGAGAGTGTAGAACAAACCTCTGTGAGGACAACCCGCGCACATGACAGGGGGCCTTCCGGGAATCGCATCCTCAATTGTATAGCCTTCAGGTATCTCTTTTCCAAAGGCCTTGGCAATGAGGTTCTGTGAGAACTCATCCTCAAGGGGAAGCAGCTCTTTTCCGCTGACAGCAATGCCAAGAGCCTTTACGTGATTCTCAATTATCGGATCGAGCTCCTCGACCACATAGAGCTTGTCAACCCTGGCAGCAAAATCCCTGATGAGTTTTTCAGGGAGAGGATTTGACATACCAAGCTTCAGAACAGAAACTGTGTCGCCGAAAACCTCCTTGACATATTGATATGAGGTGGAGCCTGTGATGATTCCTATTTCGGTACCGCCCATTTCCACGCGGTTTAAGGGAGAGGTTTCAGCGTACTCGATAAGCTTTCTTGTGCGCTCCTCTACGAAGGGGTGGCGCTTTTTGGCATTGCCCGGCATCATAACGTATTTGGCAATATTTTTCTCATAGGGGAAATCAGGAACCTCCCTTTCAGATGTAGTTACAATGGACTGGGAGTGCGCAACCCTTGTGCACATCTTAAGAAGCACCGGAGTGTCGAATTTCTCGGAAATCTCGTAGGCAAGCTTTGTGAACTCAAGAGCCTCCTGTGAGTCTGATGGCTCCAGCATCGGAACCTTGGACGCGATGGCGTGATGCCTTGAGTCCTGCTCATTCTGCGATGAGTGCATTCCTGCATCGTCTGCAACAACTATGACCATTCCTGCATTTACTCCTGTGTAGGACATGGTGTAAAGAGGATCCGCAGCCACATTAAGACCAACGTGCTTCTGCGCACAAAAGCTCCTGCGACCTGCTAAAGAGGCACCGAAAGCAGATTCCATGGCAACCTTCTCATTAGGTGCCCATTCGCAGTAAATCTCGTCGTATTTTGCAGCTTCCTCGGTGACCTCCGTACTGGGTGTGCCGGGATAGCTGGAGATAAAGCAGACACCGGCCTCGTAGAGACCACGAGCAACAGCCTTATTGCCCAGCATGAGCTGCTTGTTTGAATTGTCGTTCATTTAATAACCTCCTGCCTGTAAAAGTGGTAAGAGCAACTTTACAAGTTAAAGTGATAAAGCGCCCTCTTAATAGGATAGTTTAATTGGAGGATAAAATCAAGAGCAACTATTCGTCAGCTTTTTTTGCATTTTTGGCAAAAAGAATGTATACTTGACTTTAGTGCTTTAAAGCATGTCAGAGAAGGAAAAAACAAAGGAGATAGCTGAAATGCCAATTACAGATTTACTTGAAAGAAACAGTAAGCTCTATGGGGATGAAGTGGCGCTGGTGGAGATTAACCCTGAGATCCGGGAGGAGCAGAGGGTCACCTGGAAGGAGTATGAGCTCATCCAGCCAACAGCCACAGCTTATTACAGAAGGCAGATAACCTGGTCGGTGTTTGATGAGAAGGCCAACAGGGTTGCAAACATGCTGATGGAGAGGGGAATCAAGAAGGGGCAGAAGTGTGCAATTCTTCTTATGAACTGTCTTGAGTGGCTTCCTATTTACTTTGGAGTATTAAAGGCAGGTGCAGTTGCTGTGCCGCTAAATTTCAGGTTTACTTCAGAGGAGATCGATTACTGTCTCAAGGCATCAGATTCAGATGTGCTCTTTTACGGTCCTGAGTTTATAGGAAGAATTGAGGATATCGCAGAGAAGCTCAAGAAAGAGATGCTTCTATATTATGTTGGAGATCAGACACCATCCTATTCAGAGGACTACTTCAGGCAGGCTTCAAATGCTTCCTCGGTGGCTCCAAGGGTCCTTATTGAGGACAAGGATGATGCGGCTATTTATTTTTCATCCGGAACAACCGGATTCCCCAAGGCAATCCTTCATATACATACTGCTCTCATGCAGTCAGCACAGATGGAGGCAATCCATCATGAGACGACTCACTCGGACAACTTCCTCTGCATTCCGCCTCTTTACCACACAGGCGCCAAGATGCACTGGTTTGGATCACTTTATACCGGAAGCAGAGCTGTCCTTCTCAAGGGCAATTCGCCTGAGGCAATATTCAGGGCTGTTTCCGAGGAGGGTTGCACAATAGTCTGGCTACTGGTGCCGTGGGCCCAGGATATACTGGCAGCACTTGATTCCGGAAAGTTGAAGATAGAGGACTATAAGCTCAAACAGTGGAGGCTGATGCACATCGGCGCCCAGCCCATCCCGCCGTCACTTGTAAGGCACTGGCTAAAGTACTTCCCGCATCACAAGTACGATACGAACTACGGGCTGTCTGAGTCAACAGGCCCCGGCTGCGTACATCTTGGGCTTGAGAATGTTCACAAGGTCGGTGCTATCGGTATACCCGGACATGGCTGGAAGACCAAGATAGTTGACGAGGAAGGAAACACTGTCAAGCAGGGAGAGATAGGCGAGCTCTGTGTAAAGGGTCCGGGAGTAATGGTATGCTACTACAAGAATCCTGAGGCTACAGCTGAGATTCTTAAGGACGGCTGGCTCTTCACGGGCGACATGGCGCGTCAGGATGAAGACGGCTTCATCTTCCTGGTAGACAGAAAGAAGGATGTCATCATTTCCGGAGGTGAGAACCTCTATCCTGTTCAGATCGAGAGCTTCCTCATGAAGAATGAGAAGATCCACGATGCTGCCGTTATCGGTCTTCGTGATGCAAGGCTTGGTGAGATTGCGGCTGCAATCATTCAGGTAAAAGAGGGAATGACTCTTACCGAGGATGAGGTTGACGAGTTCTGCCGTGATCTGCCAAGGTACAAGAGACCCAGGAAGATCATCTTTGACAATGTAATCAGAAATGCAACAGGCAAGATCGACAAGCCAAAGCTTCGTGAGAAGTACGCGGGACTCCACATCGTTGAGGAGCAGAATAAGTCATGAAGTGGTTTTAGAGTTGGATGGTTTACTCCGGCCAATCATTATGCACAGCCACGGAGCCACCAGGTGACTTTTGACCTCAACATCATATTATTAAAATTCTGAAAACACTTGTAAGCTTTTACTTGAGGTGAGAATGGGACGGTTTGAGAAGGTATCACTTGTAAAGTGTGATTCTTATAAATATGAAGAAGTCAGAAAGGCTCTTGATGAGAGCCTTTCTTTGATTGACGGACTTGGGTTTGTGAAGCCGGGGATGAAGGTAGGGATAAAGACGAACCTGATATCCGGGATGAATCCGGACAGGGCGGTGACTACGCATCCTGTGCTGCTTCGAAGGCTCTGTGAGCTTCTTATGGAGAAGGGGGCGGAGGTCGTTATCGGAGACAGCCCGGGAGGGCTTTATACGGCTTCTTTTGTCCAGGGAGTTTATAGGGCGAGTGGGCTTTCGGAGATGGTCCGGGAGCTTTCCGAAGAAGTGACATGGACCGGATCGGGTGAAGGCTCTTCAAAAGGCAAAAAGGGGAGTGTGAAGCTCAATGACAATTTTAAAGTCAGTGACGGAAAGTTCCCTGAGGCTGTTTCGCTCAAATCATTTGTTTACACGCAGTGGCTTGACGAAGTGGATGCGATCATCAATTTTTCAAAGCTGAAGACACATGCCATGATGGGTATGAGCTGCGCCGTTAAAAATATGTTTGGCTGTATTCCCGGGACAACAAAGCCTGATTACCACATGCGTTTTCCTGAGGAGAAGGCTTTTGCAAACGTAATGGTTGATCTGAATGAGTTCTTTAAACCGGTGCTCTATGTGGTGGATGCAATTGACGGAATGGAGGGAAACGGTCCCACTGCCGGTGAAAAGAGACACATAGGTGCAATACTGGCATCCACAAAGCCCTATGCACTCGACATGGTCTGCGCAGACATGATCGGCATGGGGCTTGCGGATGTCCAGACGCTGGTTGCAGCGAATGAGAGGGGACTTGGGCCGGAGCGGGTTTCTGAAGTGGATGTAGTTGGAAATCTTGAACTCAGTGCAGGCAGGATCCCTGATTTCAAGAGAGCGACCATACACCAGAGCATTACCTTTGAGGGCGGAGGACTTTTTAACACAATAAAGTCAAGGGCTGTTAAGATTGCCTATTCCACAAGACCCCAGGTAAAGCCGAATGAGTGCATAGGCTGCAAAAAGTGCTTTGAGACCTGCCCGGCAAAGGCAATAACCATGTCCCCCCGTGGCAATGGGAAAAAGACATCCGGAAAAAATAAGAATAAAAGGCATGCAGCGCTCATTCCTTCCATTGACAGATCAAAGTGTATCAAGTGCTTTTGCTGTCAGGAGTTCTGCCCGGTGGGTGCGATGAAGGTACACTACAATCCGTTGGGAAGGCTGCTTAATAAGCTGCAGAGATGATATGGCGTGGCTATTAAGCTGCCGGTGCATCATGGTAAGAGGTCATATAGTTCGTGTATGGCATGGCTTAAATAGTATTACACATCACTCATACAAGGGAACGAGATATGTTATTTACATATTCTGAAAAGACAGATAAAAAGGATAAGCACAGCTATATAGAGGTGACAGGATACGAAGGCAGCATCAGGGATCTGGTTATTCCGGATGCGATAGACGGGATGAGAGTTGAGGCAATAGGGAACCATGCATTCTCAGGAAGGCAGGACCTTTGCACAGTCATACTGCCTGAGGGTGTAAGGACAATTTTGGGCTTTGCATTCCACAACTGCAGGAACCTTAAGAGGATTGAGCTCTATGACAGCGTGGATGACTATTACGACGGAGTTATCAGGCAGTGTGACAGCCTGGAGGAGGTTGCGATAAGCATTAAGCGCGGCTGGTATGAGGTCGTTCGCAATTTTCTTGCAGACAATGACAAGAGGATTCGTATACGGCTCAATATAGCAGCTGCCGATGAGACGGCACTTCTTACCTTCCCGGAGTACGTCTATGACTTCAATGAGAATACAATGGCCAGGACAATTCAGTTTTCCATAGCAGGGTCGGGCATGTTCTACAGGGAATGTGTCGACAGGCGCTGCATCAACTATCGGGAATACGACAGGCTGTTTGAGAAGGCGATGATAGACGGCGGAGAGGTCGCACAGGACATTGCGCTGGGAAGACTTCTTTATCCGTGTGAGCTTGATGAAATTTACAGGACAAAGTATGAGGATTACGTGAAAGCTAACGCAGAAGCTATCCTGGCAAGGCTTATACCAAGGGCTGACAAGGACAGAGAAGTTAAGGAAATCTTAAAGAGCCTCAATAACGGGATGCTTTCCTCTGAACAGATAAATTATGGTATAAAGCTCTCATCAGAGCTGGGACTTACAGAGGTTTCCGCCATCCTGATGGAGTATGGAAGACCGGATAGAAGCAGTGAGGATTCGGAGTTTGTTTTTTAGTGATGAAAAAATGCCCCGCAGCCATACGTAAAATGGCTGCGGAGCATTTTTTATGCTCGGAGTGATAAAAGGTTATGAGCTTCTCAACGCTCTTTTCCCCAGAAAAATAATGCGAGCATTCCAGGACCAACGTGGGCGCCCGAAAAAGGTTCATGCTGGCATATCTCTATTCTGGCTTTTGGGGCAATCTGTGACACGATGCCTGCCAGAGTCTTTGCTTCATCAAGGCAGTCGCCGTGAGAGATGCATACAATATCGTCATCTGTCTCGATATGCTTTTCCCGGAACTTGTCGGCAATGGCATTTATGGCGTTCTTTCTTCCGCGGACCTTGCTGCAGGCAACTATGTGTCCGGTGCTGTCTCCGTAGAGGATGGGTTTGATATTGAGAACCGTTCCGATCGCAGCAGTCACACCGCTGACACGGCCTGTCTTTTTGAGAAAGTTGAGGTCATCCACGGTAAAATACTGACAGGCGTGGGGAACTGCATCATCTATTATCTTCGAAGCTTCCCTGCAGCTCATTCCCTCACGGCTGAGCCTTGCAGCCTTCATAACAAGTATTCCTGTACCGAAACCGCAGCCCATTGAGTCAACTATGTGTACAAACCTGTCCGGAAACTCCTCCATCAGCTCTTTGGCAGCAGCAACGGCAGCGTTGTAGGTTCCGCTGATGCCCGAGCTCATCGACAGATACATTACATCTGTGCCTGCCTCAAGGAGAGGAGTAAAATGGGTAAGGAACAGGTGGGTATTCAAAAGAGATGTCTTAACGACATCGCCGCTTTTTAAGCCTTCATAGAATACGTGGGCATCGAAGCTGTCAACATCGCCGGCGTAAGTGGCCGGGACACCGTTTATAGTATAATCACATGGAAGAAGAGTGATACCGTCAAGCAGTTTCTTTGGGAGATTGGCAGAACCATCTGTAAATACGGCAAAAGACATAGAATTTTCCCTCACAATCGATAACTTTTTTCAACTTGGATTATTATAGCATATAAATGGGGTAAATAGGAGTGGGGACGTTACAATTCAGCTGCCAGCCGGAGCAGGCCGCCGCAAGTGTAAGTCTGCCCGGGGTGACGCTCCCGCTCTGTGAAAAACGTAGCGGTACTAAGGCGCTAAAGTACAGCGCCAAAGTACCGACGTTTTTCAAAGCACCCCGGCTCAGCCTTACACT